>NZ_CP195107.1:0-181590 GCF_051175385.1 Tundrisphaera lichenicola
ATGACCGGGCCGATCACGGTCGCGATGCTCAACCGCAAGGGCGGCTGCGGCAAGACGTCGACCTGCCACCACCTCGCCGGTGCCTTCGCCAGGGAGGGCCGTCGGGTCCTCTTGGTCGACATGGACCCGCAGGCCTCGCTGACCCAGGGGCTGTTCGGCCCCCAGGCCACCGAGGATCTCTCGCCCCAATCGACGGTCGTCGGCCTCTTCGACGATGCCTACGATCCCGACCCCGATACCTTGATTCGCCCCTCGGCGTTCGAGGGGATCCGCATCGTGGCCGGCTCGAACGCGCTCGACGATTTCAACGTCCCGCGTCCACAGGAGACGGGCCAGATCCAGCTCGCGCTCCGCCGGTTCTTGAAGGAGGCCCGCGACACCTTCGACGTCGCCCTGATCGACTGCCCCCCGAACCTCAGCCTCTGCTCGTGGTCGGCGCTCCTGGCCGCGGATTTCGTGGTGGTCCCGGTCCAGGCCGAGGACTACGGGGCGCAGGGGATCGTCTACATCCAGCGGGCCTTCGACATGGCCCTGGCCCACCACAACCCGAGGCTCCGACTGGCCGGCTACCTGGTGACGATGTTCAACAAGTCGCTGGGCATCCATACGGCCTACGACCACCAGCTCCGGGCGCTTTACGGAGATCAGGTCTTCAAGGCCACGGTCCCGCTCGCCAAGGACTTCAAGGAGGCCGTCGCGGCCCGGCAGCCGGTGAGTAGTTACAAGCCGAGGTCGGCCGCGGCCAAGGCCATCAAGGCGGTGGCCGACGAGCTGATCGAACGAGCCGAGGAGGCCAGCAACCATCCCGCCGAGTTCCTCTACCTGGGCCATCGGGCCGGCCCGAAGGACCTGCCGGTCGAGTCCGATGCGGCCGAGGAGGTGGCCCGATGAGCAAGGCGGCCGAGAGCCTGCAACGACGGTTCGGGTCCAACCTCAGCGAGAGCCTCGGCGTCCGGGCCGGGATGCCCTCGGGAGGCCCCCCGATGCCGGGGGCGTTTCCCCGGGAAACCAGCCCCGATGACGGCCGGACCCGCGCCCGGGAAGCCGGGCACATGGAGATCGACCGGATCGTCCCCGATCCGGATCAGCCCCGGAAAGAATTCTCCGACGACGCGATCGACCGCCTCGCCGCGAGCCTCCTGAAGCACGGCCAGTTGATGCCGATCCGGGTCCGGTGGAACGCCTCGATCGGCAAGTGGCTGGTCATCTCCGGCGAGCGTCGATACCGGGCGGCCCTGCGGGCGGGCCTGAAGACCGTGGCCTGCATCTTCGCCGACGACGGCCTGAGCCCCTCGGAGATCCTCCAGGAACAGATCATCGAGAATCTGCTCCGCGAGGACCTCAAGCCGATCGAACAGGCCCGGGCCTACCGGCAGCTCATGGACCTCCACGGCTGGACCGCCAAGGAACTCTCGGGCGAACTGCACGTGAGCCAGGGGGCGATCAGCAAGTCGTTGATGCTCCTGACCCTCCCGGTCGAGCTTCAGGAGCAGGTCGACGACGGGGCGATCCCGGCCACCGCCGCCTACGAGGTCGCCAAGGTCGAGGACCGGGAAGCCCAGCGCGAGATCGTCCGGAGGATCGTCGACGAGGACCTGACCCGGGACGCCACCACCGAGGCGGTCCGAGAGGCCGTCGGCAAGCCGAGCCGCTCCTCGAATTCGAAGGCGAAGGGCAGGGGGGGTTCATCGAGTCGAGGTTCGTCCCGCGTCTTCAAGGTCGAGGGGGCGAAGATCGAGGTCACGTTCCCGAGGAAATCGGTCAAGGACGAGGAAGTCCTCGCCGCCCTCGAAGAGGCATTGGAACAGGTCCGGGCGACGATCCAGGCAGACTGACCGGAGGCCCGTTTCCCCGGTAAAGTGATGGCCCGGATCGGGGTCTTCGAAACACCGATGGCCACCCCGAAAGGGTGGCCGTTGTCGATGGATCATCCTGAAGTTGCGCCGGGCGGAATCGAACCACCTACCTCCAGGTTATGAGCCTGGCGAGCTACCGGTGCTCTACAGCGCACCCGAATATTAAATTATCGAGATGAGATTGTCGAGCCCAATTCCGGGACTTTTGGGCAACTGATCATCCTCATGAGTCCCATCTCGATATCGGCATTTCTTGTTGAGCAAGGCTCGCCCTGCCGCGAGCCTGGTCTTGGCAGGGCTGGGACGTTTCGTGCCGAGGCCCCACTTTCCCGGGGAAAGCCAGATCTTCGAAAATGCCAACGGCCACCCTTGAGGGTGGCCGTGACGAAGTCCGAAAAGTTGCGCCGGGCGGAATCGAACCACCTACCTCCAGGTTATGAGCCTGGCGAGCTACCGGTGCTCTACAGCGCACCTAGATCTTAACACAGATCGAGGGGATGTCCACCCCCAGCCCCATCGAATGGGGTGCTCGCGACTGGTCGAGCCGCCGATGGTTGGAAATCGCGGTCCCGACCGATACACTCATCCGAGCCATTTGTGCCTTGATGCAAACCCGGGAAAGGTGAGTCATGGCCGCGAAGTCGCCTGGTCGGATCTTGGTCACCGGTGGTGCGGGTTTCATCGGATCGCATCTGGTCGAGGCCCTCCTGGCCCGAGGCAATCAGGTCCGGGTGGTCGACAACCTGGTGACCGGCCATCGCTCCAATCTCGCCCATCTGGGCGACGCCTACGAATGGCTCGAAGGGGACCTGGCCGACTTCGAGGTCTGCCGGAAGGCCGTCGAGGGGGTCGAGGCCATCTTCCACGAGGCGGCGATCCCGAGCGTCCCTCGATCGGTCGCCGAGCCGATCCCCTCGCACGAGAGCGGGCCGACGGCCACCCTCCACCTCCTCGAAGCCGCCCGACAGGCCGGGGCCCGTCGCCTGATCTTCGCGGCGTCCAGCAGCGCTTACGGCGATACCGAGGAACTCCCCAAGCACGAAGGGATGGTCCCCAATCCCCTCAGCCCCTATGCCGCCGGCAAGCTCGCGGGGGAACATTACGTCCGGGTCTACGCCCGGACCATGGGCCTGGACGGAGTGAGCCTCCGCTACTTCAACATCTTCGGGCCGAGGCAAGATCCTTCGAGCCCTTATAGCGGCGTGATCTCGCTATTCGCCCGGTCGATGGCCGAGGGGAATCGGCCCGTAATCTTCGGGGACGGGCAGCAGACCCGCGACTTCACCTATGTGGGGAACGTCGTGAAGGCGAACCTCTTGGCCCTCGATGCCCCCCAGCCGCTCGGGGGCGAGGCGTTGAACGTCGGGACCGGCGGGCGGATCAGCCTGCTCGATCTCGTCGGGGCGATCAACCGGACCCTCGGGACCGACCTGGAGCCGGAGCTTCGACCCTCCCGACCCGGCGACGTCCGCGACTCGCAGGCCAGCCTCGACCGGATCCGGTCGGTCCTCGGTTACGAGCCCGAGGTCGACTTCGAAGAGGGGCTCCGGCGGACTCTCGGGGCGTCGAAATGACGGGGCAGGGGGGGGACGATCTCCTGGGGCGGCTCCTGGAGGCCGTCGAGCATCGGTCGAGCCGGATCGGGATCATCGGGTTGGGGTACGTGGGGCTTCCGCTGGCCCAGGCGTTCGCCAGGGCGGGTTATTCCGTCCTGGGGTTCGACACCGACCCGGCCAAGATCGAGCGGCTTTCCCGGGGAAAGAGCTACATCGGCCACATCTCCGATGAGGTCGTGGCCTCGATGATCGGGGCGGGCTTCGAGGCGACCGACCGATTCGAACGGCTCGACGAGCCCGACGCGGTGATCATCTGCGTCCCGACGCCGTTGACCGAATCCCGGGATCCCGACCTCGGCTACGTCGTCGCTTCGAGCCAGGCCATCGCCAGGCGGCTCCGGCCCGGTCAGCTCGTGGTCCTGGAGAGCACGACTTACCCGGGGACCACTCGAGACGTGGTCCGGCCGATCCTGGAAGCCGGCGGCCTCCGCGCCGGGCTCGACTTCTTCCTGGCGTTCAGCCCCGAGCGCGAGGACCCGGGCAACCCGAGCTACTCGGCCCCGACGATTCCCAAGGTGGTCGGCGGGCACGACCCGGCCAGTCTCCTGGTCGCTTCGGCGATGTACGGGAAGGTGGTGGTCCGGGTCGTGCCGGTCGCCTCCCTCGAAGTCGCCGAGGCCTGCAAGATCCTCGAGAACACCTACCGGGCGGTGAACATCGCCCTGGTCAACGAACTCAAGGTCCTCTTCGAACGGATGGGGATCGACGTCTGGGAGGTGATCGAGGCGGCCCGGACCAAGCCGTTCGGCTTCCAGGCGTTCTATCCCGGCCCCGGCCTGGGTGGTCATTGCATCCCGATCGACCCGTTCTACCTCTCGTGGATCGCCCGGAAGCACGGCCTCTCGACCCGGTTCATCGAACTGGCCGGCGAGATCAATACCTCCATGCCCGCCTACGTGGTGGGCCGGGTGGCCGACGCCTTGAACGATCGGGCTCGATCGGTCCGGGGGAGCAAGATCCTCCTCCTGGGCATGGCCTACAAGAAGGACGTCGACGACCCTCGCGAGTCGCCCGGGTTCGAGCTGATGGAACTCCTGCTCGCGAAGGGGGCCGAGGTCGATTACAACGACCCCCATATCCCGTCGCTCCCCTCGATGAGGCGCCATCCCGACCTGAAGCGGGACAGCCGGCCGCTCTCGGCCGAGTTCCTCGCATCGAGGGACTGCGTGATCATCGTGACCGACCACTCGGCCTACGACTGGGCCTGGATCGTCGAGCACTCGCCGATGGTGGTCGACACCCGAGGCGCCACCCGTGCGGTCGATGCCCCCGAAGGGCGGATCATCCGGGCCTGATCGTCTTGAGTCGAGTTCCGGCCTCAGTGGCGGCTCGACATCATCCCCAGGATCTTCTGCCAGCGGTTCTGGCGTTCCGTCTGGATCGAGGCGAGCCGGAGGCAGAGCTGGGAGTGGATGTCGGCCTCGGGGTCGGGGGCATCCGGGGTCATCCGACGGGGCGGGTCGGCGGGCTTGCCCTCTTTCCCGGGGAGCGGAGGACCTTCCCGGTGGCCGTTGAGGGTGGCCTTCGGCCGCTCGGGTTGCCTGGCCGGCTCGGGTTGCTTGACCGGCTCGGGTCGCCTGGCCGCCTCGGCCAGCCTGGCCGTCTCGACCCGGAGCGTCTCGATCTCGCGGCTCAGGTCGCGGACCCGGTCGATTTCCTCGCGGAGCGAATCGGTCTGCTCGCGGTGGATCGCGGCAAAGCCTTCGAACATCATCATCATCGCGTTGTGGAACTGGTCGAACATCTGCTGCTGCATCATCCCGAATTGCTGGACCAGGAGCGACACCGTCGGGTCGCCGATCCCGCCGGGGACCGACAATCCCGTGCCCTCGGTCGGCCAGGCCAGGCCGGTCCCGGGCGAAGGCATCATCGAGGGGCGCACATCGGCGATCTGCGCGAGCTCGCCGCTGTCCTCCTCCTCATCCGGTGGCGCGGTCAGGGCCAGCTCGGGCAGCTCGTCCTCGTAGCGGGGTCGGAAGGTATGACGGCCGAGTCGGAGTTCGTCCCCATCGCCCAGCCGGGCGAAGCGGACCGGCACCTCGTTGACGAGCACCCCATTCTGGCCCATGAGGTCGACCACCCAGACGCCCGTCGGTGTGAGGACCAGGCTGCAGTGGAATTTCGAGATGTCGGGCTGGACGACCCGGATCCGACAGGCCGGCGACCGGCCGATCAGGACGAGCGGACGGTCCATCTTCCAGATCGAATGGCCGATCGCCCGGCCCGGCAACTCCCAGGTCACCCCCGGGACCGGACGGGCCTCGAAGTCATCCGACTCGGCCCGCTCGGGATGGACCGAATAAGGGCCGATCTGGATGGCCCGATCCTGATCCAGCCAGCCCGATCGTTCGGTCGCGTCGCCCCCGTGAGTCCCGGTCCGGCTCCCGAGGTCGACGCAATAATACCGGCCTTCGATCAGCTGGAGATAGGCATGACGACGGCTCACCTGCCAGTGGTCCAGCAGGAGGTCCGACCCCGGAGCCCGGCCAATCATCAGGAACGGATGATCGAACGACACATATTCGGCCGGAGCCCCGTCTCGCGGTCCCACGCCGACCCGAAGCGGCCCGGAGGAGCCGCAGGCCGACAGGAACTGCCACGAGGATGCGTGTTTCACGACGGTAGTCCCGATTTCGCGAGGGGGGAGAAGGGAGGAAAGAGACTCCGCAAGGATGGCCTTGGCCAGAAGTTCACTTGTCCGAGGGTTCAGACTAGTCAACCTCGGGCGGCCTGGTCAATCAATGTCGAAAATCATCCCTGGATGATGGCGTGAAACGTCGTCGGATTGAGTAATCGTTAAATTTGACCCAGCCGGGATTTCTTGGTTGACCATGATTTCCTGCTCGATCGTTAGATTCATTGAGGTTGGCCCCCCAAGTACGCCGATAGCCAGGTTGTTCTTTGTGCGGGCCGATTGCGTCATTTCTGGGCGTGCCGGCGGAGTTATGGCGTCGAGGTCCAGGATGAGAACACGCCGACCCTTTCCGATCGCGTCCCTCGGCACCGGCCGAGCCGCCCCGATATTCCGGTGGGCGTGCCTGGCTTCGGCCCTGGTCGCGGCCCTGGCCGGGCGGGCGGACGCGCAGGGCGGCCCGATCCTGCCCGATCCCGATCCGATGGCTGGCCTTCGGGTCGAGGGCCCCTTGCTCTCCTCGAAGCCACCCGGGACCTTGCCGGCCCCGCCCCCGACCGATCCCGGACCCTTCCGGCCGGTGGACCCAGCCCCCGGATCCGCCACTCTGGAAGAGGCCGCCACGCTCGGGCCTGAGCCGATCCAGGAGCCCCTGCTGATCGTGCCCCCTGCACCCCCGCCACTGCCCGCGATGCCGGCCGGCGGGCCGATGCTGCCCGACTCGGCTTTTGGGACAAGTCGCTCCACGCAGATCGAAAGCCCCGTGGGCGTCGTGGGGCACGCCATGAACGGCATTTCCGGGTGGATTCACGACAACCTGCTCTGGGGCGACACCCCATACAAATATGTCCCAATCCCGGGGTCCTTGCTCTGGAAAGTCCCCCTGGCGAATCCGCGCGAGCCTCGGTTCTACGGCAAGTTCTTCAACCTGGGCGGAAAGTCGTACATCGACACGGCGATCGGTGGTCAGTTCGGGATCGGTCGGATCGCTCCCAAGAACAGCACCGCCGAGGAAGGGATCCAGCTCGATGTCTTCGGTGCCGTCTTCACACGGTTTGATCCTCGACGATTCCTGACCGCCGCCGACTACCGGGCGGGCATCCCCCTGACTTACCGAAAAGGACCCTGGTCGACCAAGCTTTCTTACGAGCACACGAGCACCCACATCGGTGATGAATACAGCCAGGCCTACGGCCGGAAACAGGTCCCGCTGGTCCTCGACGAGATGGTCTTCGGCCTGAGCCGGGTCATCGGCGACCATGTCCGACTTTACGGCCAGTACGGCTATGCTTTCAATACCGCCAAGGAGACCAACGCCAACCAGCGGTCCCGGTTCGACTTCGGGGTGGAATACCGACATTACGAGGATACCGGCCCGGGGGGACGCCCATTCCTGGCCTATGACATGGATCTCCGAGAATATCAGGACTACACAGTTAACAGCACATTTCAGGCGGGCTGGCAGTGGACCAGGAATCTCCGGTCGATCCGGCTCGCCGTGGAAGTGTACGATGGCCGATCCCAATTCGGACAGTTCTACAAGAATAAAGAAAGCTACGTCGGCTTCGGGGCCTATTACGACTGGTGATCGGCCGCCTCTCGGGACTCGACCGCCCGCGTCCTGGGCTCCATCGAGACCAAATCGTCCGAGAGACCCGCGACGACCCAGCCCCGGAGAACCATCAGCACCACGAGCCAGCTCGAGCTGAGTAATGCACACCCCGCGCCAAGGAGCAGGGCCGTCTCGCCCGATCCTCGACGGCCCGCCCGGACGATCGCCCATCCCCCCACCGGGAGCCCGGCGAGCTGGAGCCATCGAGGGATCCCCACCTCGGCCCAGTCGACCAGCCCCGGGTCGATCACGAAGGCCAGCGACGCCGCCAGGGCCACCCCGACGGTCAGCCGCCCCGAACGTCGGAGGAGACCGGCGAGGTCCGGTCGTCGACGGACCACGACCAGGCTCGTAACGAGGAGGGTCGCCAGGCCGAACCTCGGCCCGAGTTCCCCGAGGTCCGGACTCGCCAGGGCTGGCGGGGGAGAATTGCCGGCCAGTCGGTCGAACATCCTCCGGGCCAGGTCGTTGAACGTGTCCCCCAGCCCCGGCCCGTAAAAATTCATCCAGCGGGTCTCGTAGCAGGACTTCCGGCGGAAGACGTCCCCGGAGACCAGATAGCCCCGGAAATCGCCGTCGAAGCTGGTCGCGACGCTCGACAGCCCGGACTCGCGGGTATAACCGGCCAGGGCGGTGGCCAGGTGGCCCGAGTAGTCGCCGGGGAACCCCACCAGGACCGCCGGGCCGAGCCGGATCGCGTGCAGATGCGTCCGACGATCGGCGATCCACCAGGTCAGGGCTGGGCTGAACCGGAGCCAGCTCGAAAAGAACGGGAGGCGGACCGGGGGCAGGTCGACCTCCAGCCGGAGATTCGCCACCTCGGGTTCCGGATCAAACCGGATCGAGGGCAGGGCGGCGGCCAGGTCGCCCGCCAGGGCCTTCCCCAGGGCCTCGGCGCTCCGTCGTCCCGACCGGGCCTTCGGGCGTTCCGGCGAGGCATCCCCCACCGCGCCCGAGGCGAACAGGACCGACCGTGCTCCGGTGATTCTCTTCAACTCCGCGACCATCGCCGCCGGGTAGTCGCCGCCGAGTCGGGGCGGGACGGGGTGGCTGATCGTCGCGTGAGCCCCGAAGACGGCCAGGACCGCGATCGGGGTCGTCGACGAACTCGAACCGGGAGCCCGGAAGACCAGGCCCGAGAGCGCATCGTGGGTCGGCATCGAGGGGTCGACCCGGTTCCTCTGCCGGCCCGGCGCCTGGACCTGGACGAAACCCAGCTCGGCCGGTTCCAGACCGGCCCGACTCTGCCGGATCACCCTGGCCAGTTGCCCGGCCAGGGTCTCGAAATAGGCCGGGTCGTAGGCCCCCGCCACCAACATCTCCAGGGGATGTTCCCCCCAGCCGCCCGGCCCCCCGTGGGTGTGGCTGGCGGTGAAGTAGACCTGATCCGGACGGAGCCCGGCCTGCTCGACCACGGCCTCCGCCATCCGGGCATTGATCAGGAGGAGGTCCGCCGTCAGGATAGTCACCGAGCCCGAGGCCGACTCGACCGTCAAGGCCCGGGCATAACAGGGCGTGTCGATTCCCGAGAATGGAGTCCGGATCTGCCCGATGAAGCCGGCCAGGGGGCGGGGCGAGTCGGGTGTCAGGTCGACTTCCGCCAGGCCGACGCGGATCGGTCCCTGGGATAGCTCTACGTTCGAGGAGGCGAGGCGGTCGATCGTCCGACGAGTCGGGGCGTCGATGGCGTCATCGATCGGCCAGGGTCCGATGATCGTGAGCGACCCGATCAGGAGGAGCAGGCCCCTCCGGAGTCGTCGCCGGAGCCTGGAAGGGGAATGGGGAGGGTCGCTGCGGGTGGTCGGTTCGATCATGGGAGTGGGCCCCGGTGCGAGCGGACTCTGAGCGCGCGGGAGTATCCCCCGAGGTAGCCGGGACCGTCAACCCGAACACCGAGGTTGGATCGGTCGGCCTGGACCGAGAAGTCTTCGGATTTCGAGGGTCGGAGTAGCCCCTCCCAATGAAGACTGGCTTGCCCGGTCCCGGGCCTTCCAGGGGCGGCGAAACTAGCGGACGCCCATAAGAAAGGCGACCATCAGCAGGACTGTCCCAACAAGCGCCATCAGGAGCCCGGCGGTTCTACGCCGCTTGATGTAAAACAGGAGGAGCAGCCCCGTCACCGAGACGAGGGCCGTCAGGGCGGCCGAGATGTCGATGACCGCCGACCAGACCGGCCCGGTGTCTCGTCCCTTGTGCAGGTCGTTGAGGACCGCGATGAGGCCCTGACGATCTTCGATGACCCGATATCGGCCGTCGGCTCGTTGGATGAAGGCGTCGGCCGAGTAGGCGGGCCCCTTGAAGGTGACGACGCATTCCTCGTCGTCGATCGTAAACGAGCTCAAGGCTCCTCGGATCCCGTGATCCTTCCGGAGCTGTTCGACGACCTCCAGCTTCTTGACCCGGTCCTCCGGCCCCTCGCCGACCCAGTCGGCATCGAGTTGCCCTTCGGCCTCGACGCTCGTCGCGACCCCGTCGAAGAACAGGCGGGGGTGGTTGAGCGTGATGCCGGTCAGGCTGAAGAAGAGCAGGGCGGCCAGGCTGAACATCGACAGATAGGTGTGGAGCCAGCGGACGAACCCGGCCAGCCTGAGCCCGAGGCGACGGCCGCCGGTCGGTCGACGGTTACTTCCCTCGCTCGCCATCCCGGAGGGTTCCTCCTCACTCCTTGGCGTCCCTGGGCCGGTATTCGAGGGTGGCAGACTTGATCTCGTCATTCCCCTTCAATTCCTCGACGAACGGGTCGTCATTCAGTGTAACCTGCTTCTTGATCAATCCGTAGCCGCCTTCCTCGCGCACGGCCTCGATCAAGATCGTGTAAGTGCCCGGTTTCAGCGCCTTGCCTTTATCGTCCTTGCCGTCCCAGACGACCGAATATTTGCCGGGCGGGCGGGTCGGCTGGGCAACCTGGAAGACGTCGATTCTCTCGGCCTTGGCCCGGCCCCGATCGTCGGCATGCCAACGCTTCAGGTCGGGGATCCACTGGAACGGCCCCGCGCCTCCCATCGAGACCCAGAAGAGCAGATTTCGGACGGGCTTCCCATCTTCATCCTGGACCCAGACCGCGACATAAGGCCGTCGATAGCGGCCCTTCTCCTGGGGGCGATTGACCTCGAACCGGACGAGGATCTCATGATCGTCCCCCCAACCTCCTTCGGCTTTCGGGGGGGCGGGGTCCTCGGCCCGGGCCAGGGCGACGGGAGCCGGCCTCTCGAACGGAGGCCAGGCGGCGTTCCGATGGAGTTGCCCCTCGGCGTCGACGATCAGGCAGGCCACCCCGGGTAGGGAGTCGGCCAGGCGGAGCCCCTCGGCGGGGGTCAGGACGTTCAGGATCGTGGCCAGGGCGTCCGCATCGGACGATCGTTCCGCGATCACGGTCGCCGCGATCACGCCCCCGGCCGGCTTGCCCGTCCTCGGGTCGATGATGTGGGAGTACCATTCCCCCCGGATCCGGTAGCCTCGATGCTTCCAGCCGCTGGTGGCGACGGCCCGGTCCTTCACCTCGACCCAGGCCAGGGGATCGGCCGACTCGGAACCCGGCCGGGTCCCCGAGATCGCAACAGTCCTCGACCGGGTGCCCTGGACCCGCAGGTCGCCCCCGACATTGAGCATCAAGGCCCGGACCGATGGGTCGCCGCCCATCGCGGATTGGCAGGCTCGTTCGACGATGAACCCCTTGGCGATCGCGTCGAGGGTCATCGGATCGTCCCCGATCCGCCTCGCGGTCCGGGTCGCGTGGTCGAGCCGCCAGGCCGGGCGGCCCAGCCTTTTCAATGCCGCCTGCAGCTCGTCGGGGTTCGGGAGCCGGTCGAGTTTGGCTCCGTCGGACCAGAGCCTCGACAGGGCCTGGACCCTGGGATCGAAGGCCCCGCCGCTCCGCCACCGCCAGGCTTCGCCCTCCTCGAGCAGTTGGAACAGTTCGGGGGAAACTTCAGAGGAGCCGGCGGGGGAGGCTTGCCAGTGTCGGAACTCGCTGTTGGGGTCGTGGTTGCTGAATATCGCCGCGAGCCGGTCGATTTCGCGGAGCGCCCGACCCTCGGCCCGTCGGGCGGCCTCGAAGTCGTCGGACTGAATGATCAGCTCCAGCGAGGTCCCCATCACGTTGTCATGGCCGAAGAAGTAATCCTCGGCGACCCCCCGTTGGCCGCAAGTCCAGAGGCCAATCAAGAAGGCGGCAACCGTGAACGGACGAATCATGAGGGGCTTTCCTGGGCCGGATCTCGGAGGGTAGGGCAGGGGCCCCGACTCGATCGCTGAGGGCTAACCGTCCGGGCCTTCGCCTCGCTCGAACGACATGATTTGAACTCGGATCTCAGGGCAGCGTCCAGGGAGGTCAATCGGAATCATAGGCGGTTGGCCCTGCGAGGCGTACCCGAAAATTCCGGGATCCGGGAGGGGAGTCCGATCATCCGACGCCCTCATCCACGATCTTCTCAAGGAAGCGTTCCGGGCCGAATCGTGAGTTCCGGCCGAGAGCGCCCCCACTCCCGGGATCGATCCCCGATGATGACCCGGCTCGGAGCTTGTCCCGTTCTCCCGAATCTCCCGCCCCCGAGCGGGAACGGGCCCATTTCTGAGACAAAACGAACCCATCTTCCGGGCCTCGGCAAGACGGAACAAAGCCATTATCTGAGACCCGGCAAGACAAATCGAACCCATTATCCAGGGGTCAGACGGACAAATCGAACCCACTTTCTGGGACTTGGCAAGACAAAATGAACCCACTTTCCGAAGCTCGGTCGGACGAATCGAACCCATTGTGTGATGCCAGAAATTTTCACAAGTTGCTTCTCAATAGAAAGATCCGAATTGGATGCCCCCGTGATAGGTTCCTCGAATCATCGGGACGAACCCAGTCGGACGCGACCGGTCCGGGTCATCGAGGGGAGACCGGTTTCGGGATTCCTCGGATGCCGGAACTGGCGAGGGAAGGGGGGACGGACACCCGAAACCCCGTCCCCGCCGGGTCGGTCCTATCAGAATGGGCGGGCCTCCTCGCCCTCTTATTTCGAGGGAGGCTGGGCCTTCGACCCCGAATCGATCACCCGGATCGGGCGGATCACGGTGACGGTCGAGGCCCGGTTCTTGCTCTCCGATCCGGCTTCGCTGAACCTGGCCTCAACGAACAGGCCCGGCTTCAGATCCTCGGCTCGAAACTGGACCGGCTTGCCTTTCGACTTCGTCTTCGACGGGGTCGCCTCGTCGGACTTCACTTTTTCGGGGGTCTTCTCTCCTTCGCTGGTCTCGTCGGTCGGCGATCGGAATCGCGTCTCCACCCGCGTGCCCGACAGGACCTCGACCACGACCAGGCTATTCTCGTCAACTGGCTGGCCCTTGGTTGCGATGGAGTTCTCGCCCTTGGCGGCATCCTTCGTCGGCGAACCATTGTCCTCGGTACTGGCCTGGTCCCGGGCCCAGTCGCGCCAGACGTCGTTCGTGTTGATGGAAAGACGGAGGAGGACCCGGCTTTCTCCCTTCGTCGATTTTTCCTCGGTCCTGGAATCTGGCGACTCGCCCTTGGCTACCTTCTCGACCTTCAAGATCACGCCTTCGATCATCTCCGCCTTAATCGATTCCCCTTTCTCGGACTTGGGCGACTCCTTCTTCTGTTGTCCCCAGGCGAGGCCCGAGGTCCCCGCGAGCACGACCAGGGCGACGGTCACGGACCTCTCCAACCTCGCAGCGCGGTTGCAACTCATCTCGGTGACTCTCCTTTATTGATGGGGAAGTCGCCTCGAAGGAAATGTTCGGGGTCTCGCCCCGTTCGAGCCGACGATTGCCCGGGGACTTCGGCTCGCATCTTTAATACCGTTGGAAATCGCCTCTCGACGGCAATGATAGATGAGATTCACTCCCCAGAAGCCCGTCGGAGCGCAGGGGGCTGTCCTTCCCGATTCCTGGACAAACCTTCCTCGCGGAAACTTCCCTCTCGACTTCCCAGAAACTTGCTTCGGAGAGTCCTGATGGGGAGAATGCACGATCAATCAGGCGAATCGTCTCTTTCGGGAACGCGGGCGAGAGGGCCGGGCAGCTCGGTGATGTCCCGGGATCTTCAAAGGGAGAGTGCGTCAATGACAGGACAAAACCCAGGGTCGCCCATGGGACCTGGCGACCACAGCCGGCGCGATTTCCTGCGCGGGTCGGGCCTTGCGGCCGCTTCGGCCGTCCTGACCGCCCAGGCCACCGCGGCGATGGACGAAGCGGAGGCTGCCGCCGACACCCCGAGCGTCGTCTCCGGCGACACGCCCCTCAAGCTCAATGTCAACGGCCAGGAGATGAGCTGCACGGCCGAGCCCCGGAGTACCTTGCTCGACACCTTGCGGAATCGGCTCGACGTCACCGGCCCCAAGCGGGTCTGCGACCGGGGGAGCTGCGGGGCCTGCACGGTGATCCTGGACGGCGACCCGGTCTATTCCTGCACGACCTTGGCGATCTCCTGCCAGGGCAAGAAGATCGAGACCGTCGAGAGTTTCGACACCGGAGAGAACGGCGTCCCTCACGCCTTCCACCAGACCGACGGCCTGATGTGCGGGTATTGCACGCCGGGCTTCGTCACCGCCTGCAAGGCCTTCCTGGACAAGAACCCGGGCCAGTCGCCGACGCTCGAGGATGTCAAGCGCGGGCTCGACGGCAACATCTGCCGATGCGGGACGTACATCGGCGTGTTCGAGGCGGCCCTGGCCGCGGCCAAATCGATGAAGGGAGCCTGACCGATGGCCAGTTGGCCCGAAACTCCGCGCCTGATCGGCACCAAGATTACCCGGATCGACGGGATGGCCAAGGCCTCCGGCCGGGCCAAATATCCCTCCGACATCCGGCCCAAGGATCTGCTCTTCGGGGTGATGCTCACCAGCCCGCACGCCAGCGCCGTGGTCAAGTCGGTCGACGTCGAGGCCGCCAAGAAGATGCCCGGCGTCAAGGCCGTCCTGATCGTGGCGACCCCCGGCGAGTCGAAGATCTTCTACCAGGGGCAGGAGATCGCCGCGGTCGCTGCCGAGACCGAGGAGAAGGCCCGCGACGCCGCCCGGGCCATCAAGGTCGAGTACGAGATCCAGCCCCACGTCGTCACCGAACGGCAGGCGATGGCTGAAGACGCCCCGAAGGCCTTCCCGGGGGGGAACACCCGACCGAGTCGCGCCCAGTCTCGCGGCAAGCCCGAAGAGGCGATGGAGAAGTCCGACGTGACGATCGAGGGCACTTATGGGGTGCCGGTCATCACCCACGTCTGCCTGGAATCCCACGGCCTGACGGCCGAGTGGAAGGGGAAGGACGCGATCGTCGCCTACGCCAGCACGCAATCGGTCAGCGGCGTGGCCAAGGATCTCGTCGACAACCTGGGCCTCAAGGCCGCCGACGTCACGGTCCTGACCGAGGTGATGGGCGGCGGCTTCGGGTCGAAGTTCGGGGCCGACGTCTGGGGCGTGGCGGCCGCCAAGCTCGCCAAGGAAGCCGGGCGACCGGTCTGGATGTTCCTCGACCGCGCCCAGGAACACCTGATCGCGGGCAACCGGCCCAGCGCCACGGCTCACGTCAAACTCGGCGCGACCAAGGACGGGAAGCTCACGGCCTTGATCGCCGAGTCTCATGGGACCGGCGGACGCGGCGGATCGAACTTCCCGCTCCCCTACGTATACGAGGTCGAGAACCGGAGCAGGGCCCACACCGAGGTCTTCGTCAACTGCGGAGGCGCCCGAGCCATGCGGGCCCCGGGACACCCTCAGGGGTGTGCCATCATGGAAGCCGCGATGGACGACCTGGCCGACAAGCTGGGGATGAATCCGCTCGAATTCCGGCTCAAGAACCTCGGCGAGACCGACATGGTCGCCGGCGGGGTCAACCGGACCGAGATCTACCGGGCTGAGGTCGCCCGGGGTGCCGAGCTGATCGGCTGGGATCGCTGGAAGCCCCGAGGGCAGAACGGCAAGGGTCCGATCAAGACGGGCCTGGGGATGGCCCTCCACCAGTGGGGCGGCGGCGGGGCCCAGGACAAGCAGGTTTCCTGCGTCATCAACCCCGATGGCTCGGTCGAGCTCCGGAGCGCGACCCAGGACATCGGGACCGGGGCCCGGACGATCCTGGCGATCATAGCGGCCGAGGTCCTCGGGCTGGAAGTTGCCGACATCAAGTCCAACATCGGCAACTCGACCTTCCCCCCCGGCCAGAGTTCGGGCGGGTCGACGACCACCCCGTCGATGGCCCCTCCTTGCTTCGACGCCGCGCTCAAGGCCCGCGACGAGCTGTTCAAGAAGATCGCGCCGGGCCTCGAGGCCGCGCCCGGAGACCTCACCCTGAAGGGGGGCAAGGTCCTGGTCAACGGCGAGGAGAAGATGACCTGGGAGCAGGCTTGCCGGCGGCTGGGCTTCATGCCCATCAGCGTGACGGGCGTGTTCTCGCCGGGCCTCTCCTCGACCGGCGTCGGCGGCTGCCAGTTCGCCGAGGTCACCGTCGACTCCGAGACGGGCGTGGTCCGGCTCAAGAAGATCGTCGCGGTCCAGGACACCGGCCTGATCCTCGACATGCTGACCTGGCGGAGCCAGATCTACGGCGGGGTCATCGGCGGCCTGAATTACGCGATGTTCGAAGAGCGGATCATGGACGAGTCGACCGGGGTGATGCTCAACCCGGACATGGAACTCTACAAGCTCGCCGGGGCGACCGACATCCCCGAGATCATCGTCGAGGCGTATGATACGCCGGAGATGCGTAAACGAGGCGTGATCGGCGTCGGCGAGCCGCCGACGATCAGCACCGCCGCCGCGATCGGCAACGCCGTGGCCAATGCCCTCGGCGTCCGGGTGCCCCAGTGGCCGATGTCCCCCCTGAACGTCCTCAACGCCCTGGCCAAAGAAGGGAAGGCGTGATCCGATGAATGCTTTCGAATACGCCAGCCCGACGAGCGCCGATGACGCCGTCAAGGACCTGGCCGGCTCGCCGGCCGCCGAGGCCCTCTCGGGGGGAACCGACCTGATCAGCCGGATGAAGGACTACGTCTCCAGTCCCGATCGGGTCGTCTATCTCAAGGACATCAAGGACCTCTCCGGGATCGCCGAACGGGGCGGATCGCTGGAGATCGGCGCAGGGACCCGCCTGGTCGACCTGCTGGCCGACCCGATGGTCAAGGAGCGCTATCCGGCGCTCCGACAGGCAACCCTGGAGGTCGGCACGCCCCAGATCCGCAACATGGCCACCGTGGGCGGCAACCTCCTCCAGCGCCCTCGCTGCTGGTATTTCCGGGGCGGCTTCGGCCTGCTCGGGATGAAGGACGGCAAGAGCCTGGTCCGCGAGGGGGACAACCGCTATCACGCGATCTTCCTCACCGACGGCAACGCCCTCTACGTGAATCCGTCGAGCCTGGCCGTCCCCCTGATCGCCCTCGGCGCTCAGGCGACGATCCTGGGCCGCGACGGTTCGCGGACGGTCCCGGTCGAGAAGCTCTACCGGGTCCCCAAGTCGAACGACGACCGGGAACTGACCGTCGCCCCCGGCGAGCTGCTCCTGAAGGTGACGATCCCGGGATCGGCCGGGAAGAACGGCTCGTATGAGGTCCGCCAGAAGCAGTCGCACGACTGGCCGCTGGTCATGACGGCCGTGAATCTGAAGATGGACGGCGATAAGGTCGGCGATTGCCGGGTCGTCCTCTATGGGGTCGCGCCGATCCCCTGGCGGAGCGAGGCGGCCGAGAAGGCGATCCGCGGCCAGGCCGTCACGATGGAGACCGCCACCGCCGCCGCGCAAGCGGCTGCCGAGGGGGCCAAGCCGCTCTCGATGAACGGCTACAAGGTCCCGCTGGTCCGGACGTCGGTCAAGCGTGCCTTGATGGATGCCATCGGCGATCGTTACTGGGAGGAGGCCTAGTCGATGCCCGATCCGCAGGAGGAGACCCCCGGGACTCCGGCCCCACCCCAGCCGGGGCCACCTTGTCGATACCTCCGATTCAAGGGGATGTACGTCTACACGGATGAATCCGCGTCCGAGGATTCATCCGACTACGACAACACCATTTTCTGGTGTCAGCAGAACTTGAAAGACATCGGGCCGGATCAGGGATTCGTCGGGCGGGAAGACTGTCGGGACACCGCCCGGAGCTGCTACGAACCGGACTGATGGCCGTAAGTTGTCTCGGCGATGGACCCTTCGGGTATAATCAGGTCGGGCGAACCCCGGCTTGACCCGGGGTCATCGCCGTTCGTTTGCTTATTTTTCGGATTGACCCGGGCTTCCCGGAACGGGATCAGGAGCCGAATCATGCTCGCCAGCACGTTGACCGCAGTCGGATGCCTACTGCTTGCGGCCCCGCCCGCCACCCCCGCCGTGAATCGGGTCCAGGGAGATTATGTCGAGGCCCGGACCGCCGACGTCTACACCGGTCCCTGCTTCTCCAACGCCGAGATCTTCATCACCGGCCACCAGGCGGTCATGGCCTGGAAGGTGAAGGGAGGCTCCTGGAAGGGCGTCGACCTGGACGGCCTGTCCGTCGCCGCCGCCGTCCTCGGCACGACCACGTTCTCCGAGGACGACACCAAGGCGGCCAAGTCCGTCCTGATCGTCGACAAGAAGGCGACCCCCGCCCAGCGCGAGGCCCTCATCGAGATGGCCAAGGAACTCGGCGGCGACCGCCTGAAGAATGTCGTGGCCGTCCGGACTTCGACCCTGATCGTCACGGTCGAGGATCACCACTCGGCCTCCGCTTCCGAGGGCACCGAGAGCCTCGGCCATGAACGCCACGGGATGCCCCAGGCCCCGATGGCCCTGTTCTCGGCCCCCGGCCTGGCCGAGATCCTGACCCGCCCGCTCGGCGAAGGCGACCACTTCTGCGGCAACGAGACCGTCGCCTACTCGCCCCTCTCGCGAGGTGTCAGCGCCCTGCCGGCCTACACGCTCCGCCACAACTTCGCGGGCAGCGAGCTCAACACCCGCTGGAATGACCCGAATTGCCGGAGCAGCTTCGTCGGCCATTTCTCTCTCTGAGTGGTCCGAGTCCTGTCGTCCACCCAGGTGACATCGACGGCCTTCCCGACCGGGGAGACCGTCGGTGTTCTTTGTCCATCTCGAGAACCGTCGAGGATTGGTATGTCCTTTAAATATCTGGCCGTCCTGGTCCTGGGGATGTCGGCACCCGCGGCCGCGCAAGACTCATACAAGATCGAGTTGTTGAAGGAAGCCCCGCCCGCAGGGCTAGCCGCCGGCGTCAAGGAGACGCTCGAAACCCAGGGATATCGCGTGCTCGACCCCGAGGGGAAGCCGTACGTGGAACTCTGGCTACGGAAAGGGACCCCGGCCTCGGCGAAGCCCTCCGGACCCAAGGGAGCGATCCTGTATCCGGTCCTGGCCGAAGGGGAGTTGATCGGGGCGCTCAAGTACGTCGTCGAGGGATATGACTATCGCGATCAGGCCATCGTGCCGGGCGTCTACACGATCCGGTATGGTCTCCAACCGGTCAACGGCGATCATCTCGGTGTGAGCGTGAACCGGGATTACGCCCTGCTGCTCCCGGCGTCCAAGGACACCGATCCGGCGGACCTCGCCGAGAAGAAGCTGGAGAAGCAGAGCGCCGAGGCGGCCGGCACGACCCACCCCGCGGTCCTTCTCCTGCTCGCGCCGCCCAAGGAAAGTCCCGAAGGTCCGTCGATGGCAAATGACCTGACGCTCAACACCTGGGGGGCGATCCTGTCCCTCCCGCTCGAAGTCAAAGGCGAGACCGGCCCCGTCCCATTGCCGGTGCAACTCGTCGTGGTTGGGGCGAAGACCGACTGAGAAGTCGGACGACGGCTCGACGGCCCATCCCGATCCGTCGGGCCTCATGGAAGGTCAAAGAAAGGCGATCACGCGATGCGCGATCTGATGCGGCATTTGACCCACTCCCTGGAATTGGGCCGCGATGTCCTGCTCTGTCGGGTGGTGTCGACCCGAGGTTCGACCCCCCAGAAGGCAGGAGCCGCGATGCTCCTGGCGCCGGGCGGCGGCCAGATCGGCACGCTCGGCGGGGGATGTGTCGAGGACGAGGTCAAGCGCAAGGCAGCGGGCATGGTCGGGCGGGACGGTGTCGAACTTCACAGCTTCGTGCTCAACCATGATTACGCCTGGGCCGATGGCCTGATCTGCGGCGGCAAGATGGTCATCCTCTCCGAGTCCCCGCGAGGGCCGGCGCATCTGGCCTATTATCGGGTTTATCGCGAATTGCTCGATGCGGGCCTGGGGTTTACCGAAGCCATCGCGCTGGACCCGGTTCGATCGGGGGCCTCGGCGATCGGCGATCGCTTTCTTTTCGACTCAGAAGGAAAGACCGTCGCCTCGCTCTCGGGAGGAGCGGCCCCCGAGGAGATGACGAGAAATCTCAGATCGCTCGATCAGCGCCCCCGGCCTTCGGAGGAAGGGGGCGTGGCTTATTTGCCCACGATGCCTCGGGTCCGCCTGGTCATCGTCGGCGCGGGGCACGTGGGCCAGGCGGTGGCCGAGCTTGCCGCGCGAGCCGACTTCGACGTCTGGGTCGTCGACGACCGCCGGGAATACGCCAACACCGAACGTTTCCCGACCGCCCGCAAGCTGATCGTCGGCCCGATCGGGGAAGTCCTCCCGAATCTCGAAATCACGTCGCAGACATACGCCGTGATCGTCACCCGGGGCCACGGTCACGATCAAGAGGCCCTGCAATATCTGGCACCGACGATCGCGCCGTACGTGGGACTGATCGGCAGTCGCCGGAAGATCAAGATGATCTTCGAAGCCCTACTCGATGAGGGGATCGACGATCAAATCCTGTCCCGAGTGTCGGCGCCGGTCGGACTGGACATCGGCTCGGAAAGCGTCACCGAGATTGCAATCAGCATCGTCGCCGAGCTGATCGCGCGGAGGAATCAGGGACCCGACGCCGTCCAGGCCCACCGATCGACGCTCGAAAGGCCCCTGGCGTGACGATCGCCGCCCTCATCCCCGCCGCTGGCCTGAGCCTTCGGATGGGCCGACCCAAGCTCATCCTGCCGGTCGGCGGCATCCCGCTTATATCTCGGGTCGTCGATGCGCTCCGCAAGGGAGGGGCCGGGCGGGTTATCGTCATCACGCCACCCGACGGCTCGCCGGGCGCGTCGGAACTGATCGAGGCCGCCCAACGCGAGGGTGCCGAAATCGTCGTTGCTCCTTCACCGCCATCCGATATGAGAGCTTCGATCGAGCTCGGGCTGATCCGCCTGGGAGAAGGCCCCGAACCAACGTCCGTTCTGTTGACGCCGGGAGATAGCCCTGGCCTGGATTCAAGATCGGTTGCCCGGGTGGTCGGCCGAGCGACCGAGACCCCAGGGAGGATAGTCATCCCTCGGCACGACGGCCGACGAGGCCATCCCCTACTCTTACCCTGGCCACTGGCCTGTCTGATAACTCGACTCCCGGCCGATCTCGGAGTCAACGCCCTGATGACTAGCCACGCCGACCTCGTCGAGTTCGTCGAGACCGACGACCCCGGAATCCTCGACGACCTCGACACGCCCGAGGACTACCGACGCTGGTCCGGGTGAGATGACCTTCGAATCGATCCATTCGAACCGATCGGGTAGCTGGGGACGAATCATCCGCTCATCGCGGACCTTTATTGGGCCCATCTCCGGTCAAAGTCGCGAATAACTTCTCCCAAAGTCCGCGTCGCTCTCGCTTGATTTCCGCGAGTCGCTGGACAAGCAGGGCGTGCTGATCCGGGCCGGTTAAGGTCCCTCGACCGGCCTCTTCCGCCGACGGAATGTCCGATGATTCGGATCCGGGCTTGTCGGGACCGCTGCCGGGTCTCGAAGCGACCGTCTCGGCACGCCCGTCTTCCGACCCAACCGGCCCCTTTCGCCCTCGGGACGAGTCCGGGGTCTCTCCGGAGACGAGCCGGAGGGTGACCCGCGAGGGTTGGGGTAATTTGATGCGATTCATCTCGGCCCTCAAGGACTCTTGCTCGTTTTCGAGGAGGTCGAGCCTGGAAAAGCCCTCTCGAATCATGTCCATCTGGTCTTGATGCATACGGAACATCAAGAGCATCGCTTCTCGGAATTGATCGGCCGTCCGAAGATTCGTCCGGTTGAGTTCGTCGAGGAGCCTCGCTGTGACAGGGTCGGCAACCCCAGAGAGGTCGATTCGGGACTGGATCGAGGCGTCATCCGCAACTCGGCGACCATTCGAGGAATGTAAACTCGTCGGAGCCCGGCTGGCCAGGTCAGTCCGGGTCGAGGTCGCTCCAAGTCGATAACCAACTTGATGGCCGCCGATTTCGATCCGGTCTCCGTCGGCCAGCCGGGCGGCTCGCGTGGATCGACCTTCCACTGACAGGCCTCCCGGACACAGGAGATCGACAACCCAATCGCCCACGGGTGTCCGGACGATCGAGGCGTGGGCCTGGCCGATCTTCGGGCCGTCGAGTTGGACTCGACAAATCGGCGATCGGCCCATCAAGATCATCGACCGACTGAATCGCCAGGGTGTCCGGGGAGGGATTGCTCCCGGGAATTCCAGCCAGGCCTCCGAGGGCATCCCCCACCTGAACGATCGTGAGATCGGCAGGCTGCCCCCACGTTCCTCCAGCCCGCTTGTCCCGGCGGCTCCCGAATCGAAGTGAATCCGGTTCGGGCCGATCTGAACACCCCGAACCGGGTCGACCCAGCCGGCGGACCGTAGCCCGTCCTCCCAACGGACACCGGTCCGGCTCCCGAGGTCGACGACGAAGACCCGGCCGTCGACGATCTGGAAGTAGGCGTGGAGTCGGCTGACTTCCGGATGGTCGATCACCAAATCCGCAGACCGGACGCGGCCGACCACCAGGAACGGCTGGTCGAACTCGAATGTCGAAGGTCCCTGCAGCCCGGGCCCTTCGAGCCGAACCCTGAGCGGGCCGACCAGGCCGGTCGCCCCCGAAAACGGATGATGGAGCGGCGGTTCTCCCATCGGGCGAACTCTCCAGTGCATAAGGCTCAGGCGGGCCCCGAAACCGACCGATACCAACGAGCGAATTGACCGAGCCCATCGCGGAACGACGTTGTGGGAGAGTATTTCAATTCCCTCGAAGCCAGGGAGATGTCGGCGCAGGTCAGGCGGACATCGCCCGGCTGCTCGGGCATCCGGCGAATCGTCGGGGATTTCCCCAATGCTTCGCCGAGAGTCTCGATCATGGCTCGAAGCTCGATCGGCTCGGAATGGCCGAGGTTGTAAATATGATGCCCATCGCAACGGTCGACGGCCCGAATGACACCGTCCGCGATGTCCTGGACGAAGGTGTAATCGCGGCGAGTCGTCCCGTCGCCGAACATAGGGACCGGCTCCCCACGGTCGATCATCCGGGCGAACTTGGCGATCGCCAGGTCGGGCCGATTCCTCGGCCCGTAGGCGGTGAAAAACCGAAGGCCGGTCACGGACAGGCCGTAGACGTGGTGGAACGAATGGGCCATCAACTCGCACGCCTTCTTCGAGGCGGCGTAGGGGCTGATCGGATGATCCACCGGGTCGGATTCACGGAACGGTGCATCTGGCCGGTCGCCATAGACGCTCGAACTCGAGGCGTAGACGAACCTTGGTTGTGGGTCGAGCCGCCTGGCGGCCTCGAGGAGATTCGTAGTCCCGACGATATTGGTCGAGGCATAGGCCGCAGGGAATTCGAGGCTAGGCCTGACACCGGCCCTTGCCGCCAGGTGGACGATGGCATCGGGTTGGGCCTGGAGTACCAGTTCGCCAACGCGACGGCTATCGAGGATGTCGAACTCGTCGAGCCGAAATCGGGTGTTTGCCACGGCCTGGGCCAGGTTCAGCCGTTTCTGAGACTCGGGATAGAACGGATCAAAATTGTCGACACCTATGATCTCGTCGCCCCTATAGAGAAGGCGATCGACCAGGGTCGAGCCGATGAATCCGGCAGCGCCGGTGACGAGGATTTTCATGGGCGGCGCCGCCTTCTCCATCGATTGAGTCACATCATTCATTGTAACCATTGAGGTATGTCGCGATCATCCCTCTTTTGAGATCGTCGCGAATTTTGGATCCGACGGGACAGCCTTTCAGCCGGCCCAGAGCGCCATGGGGGGCGAGTCCTATTCAATTGTAGCAGTCCCCGAAATAATTAGGCCGTAATGGTGGGAAGCCGGTAGTTTCGCCGGTCGGCTGCGATACCGAGCAAAGCAGCAGTGACATCCAATGGTCGCCTGCAATGCAAGCGATATTAGACCCTGGACGTATACACGGGGGACCTAAGTCCGCTCCAAAAATAGACGCACAAGTGTTTAAAATCGACAATGGCTTTGTAAGCCATAATTTGCTGGAAGAGATCTGGTTGTGCCGGAAATGGCAAAATAGACGGTAGAGGGAAATTGTCGTTCACAAACCGAGACCTAGGACGCTTTTCGGGTAGCTGGCTTTATGCCTATCCCCAGAAAGGCTTGGTTTGACGGGATGGAGAGGTCTTTCAGGGACAAAAATCTTTGGCCGTTCGGGGCGACGCTCTGCCCAAATGGATCGAGAAGATAAAAGTAGGATTGATCTCGACGCTGGTAGTGCATGCCCGGGACGGTCGATTCCATCAAAATGGTTCGACGTCCGGGCAAGCGTGAGCCGGCGGCTCGTGAGAAGGCTCGATGGTCCCGACCTCGGGTAAAACCCGCAGGATCGGGGTGAGCCGATTTGCATCATGTGGGGTGCTAAGAGATCAGGGTACAACCCACGGGCACGAAGTGTGCGCCGTCAGAGGCGTCCAGGCCTGATTGCGCGATTCAAAAGGTTGCTATTTTCTATTCAGTGAAATTCCTGGCTGCATAGGTCGCTCTTGTCGCGGACTGCGGTGCCGGGGAGGAGGTAGAACCGGTGACCGAATCACACGCCAGCAACGTCCTCGGAATTTCGTCGATGCCGAAAGTGACGGGTGCATCCGTCATCCCGCCACGCTCGGAGCGAGCGAGGGACTATTCGGGGGATCGAGATTCGATGAAGGGTCCCTTGAGCCGGGAAGACTGGTATACGTCGGCGAAGGCCGTCGCGGATTACCTTTTAGCCGGGGTACTCCTTCTGCTAACATTTCCCATCCTGATCACGGCGGGGATCTTGACCCGGCTCACTTCTCGCGGCCCGGCGATCTACCGTCAGATCCGTCACAGCCGTTCAGGGCGTGAATTTACGATCTACAAGATTCGGAGCATGTATGTCGACTGCGAGCGGACCACCGGTCCACTCTGGTCTACCCCCGGCGATCCGCGTTTGACGCGATTGGGCAAATTCCTCCGTCGAAGTCATATCGACGAATTGCCCCAGCTGTTCAACGTGCTCCGCGGAGAGATGAGCCTCATCGGACCGCGGCCGGAGCGGCCGGAGTTCGTGCGAGAGCTCGAGAAGTCGATCCCTTTCTATCGGGATCGTGAGCGGATCTTGCCGGGCGTAACCGGACTCGCGCAGGTCCAGCTCCCCCCCGATACCGACGTCTCCGAGGTCCATCGCAAGCTGGCATGCGACCTCTATTACCTTCAGAACCAGGGCCCCTGGCTCGATCTCCGGATCTTGATGAGCACGGCGACCAAGGTCGTTGGCCTTCCCACCCGGGTCTCATGCCGCCTCTTCGGAATACCATCCGGTCCGCAGATCGAAGAGCACTACCATCGTCTCACCTCATCGGCTCGCGGGTGGGCACCATCGAGCGTCAGTCGGGACGAATCGGAGGTCCCATCGGCATGGGTCTCCTCCTTCGATGCCGAACGGCGACTGGCCTTGGGCGACTGAGCCTGTACCGACGGGGCGGGAGTCGCCCGTCGTGAGTTGCCTGGCCATAGATCACCGAGAGTAGGGATCCGGTAATGCACGATTTGCCGGTAGGCTCCGCGCTGCCGATAGGCCCGTCGCCATCAAGACTCCCGTCGGGCCTGACGTCCGTCATGGCCCCGGCGCGGGGTCCGCGACCGGCCATCCTGAATGCCACCCCGAATGCGACCGCTCTGCTCGGTTCGCTGAAGAGGCGATGGGTCCCTGCGACGATTCTGGGCGTCCTGGCCGCCACCGTCGCAGCCGCCGTGGTCTGGCGCACCCTGCCCCCCTCCCGTCATATCGCCAAGGCGATGCTGCACGTCGCGTCCAGCCAGCCGAGCATCATCTTCCCAACCCAGGAAATCCGCAGCAACTTCGATATCTATAAACAGACGCAATTGCGACTCCTGAAAGGTCGCTCCGTCCTGACGGCGGTCCTGAGCGATCCGGAGGTCGCGAAACTAGATATCGTCCATCAGGCCTCGCGGCAGGGCGACCCGATCGCCTGGCTGGAGCGAGAGATCCACGCCGAATATACGGGCGAAGTTTTGAATATATCGATGGTCGGCAATGGGCCGGAAGGCCTGGCGACTCTCGTGAATGCTGTGGCCGATTCATACCTCGTCGAGGTCGTCAACGTCGAGGCCAAGGACCGGCGGAAACACTTCGTCCAGCTGCAGGAAATTTACAAAGACTACTCGGAGCGACTCAAGGAAAAGCGCTTGGAGTTCGAGACGTTGGCGCGCAATCTTGGTTCCGCGGATCAGTCGAATGTACGGTTGACTCACGCGCTCGCCCTCGAGAATCGATCCGTCATGGAGCGAGAGCTGACGCGTATCCGGATGGACCTCCGGCAGGCCGAGATCGAGCTTTCGGTCGCGAAGGAGTCCGGCAGCACGAATCCCGTCGAGACCGATTTGAACGATCTGGTTGTCGAGGAGGCCATCCGGAATGACCCAGTCATCCTCGAATGCCAGAGCCGGATTCGTCGCCTTAACGCGACCCTCAACTCCGCCAGTCGGCTGTCGCGCAATCAAGATGACCCGTCGATCCGGCGTCCGCAGGAGGAATTGAAGGGCCTGACTCGTCAGATGCGCGACAGGGAGTCCGCCATCAGGCTCGCCCGAACGAAGGAGGTCCGGGAAAACGAGGGGGAAAGTCCCCCGTCGAGTGCGACGGCTCTGGAGAACCAGATCAAGATACTCAAGCAGATGGAGCGTCTCGCCGAGGCCGATCTGAAGAGCCTCTCCAATGAGGCGGGGCAGATCAACCAGAGTTCCATGAGCTTGGAAACGCTGCAGTCCGAGATCGCTATCGCAGAGGCGTCCACGAAGCGAATCGGTAATGAAGTCGAGGCGCTGAAGGTCGAGTTGGATGCGCCATCCCGAGTCCGACTGATCGAGCCGGCGGACAAGCCCTACCTCTCGGCCGATAATAGGCTGCGGACGGCCGCGATGGCCGGAGTGGCCACGTTAGCGCTCGTGGTGGGTGGATTATCTTGCGTGGATTTCTTGGCTCGTCGTGTCCAGTCGGTGGATGAAGTGGTTCATGGCCTGGGCCTCCGACTGATCGGCACGATTCCGCCGCTACCGAAGAGGAGTTCCACGGTTGAGTCCGGGGCCAACGCTGAAGGGCCACCCCAGTGGCATGGCGAGTTGATCGAGGCGGTGGACAACCTCCGTACGAACCTCCTCAATTCCTCCTCCACCCTTCCTATTCGCTCTCTGGTCGTCACAAGCGCAGTGAGTGGCGAGGGGAAAACCTCGTTGGCCTGTCACCTCGCGACGAGCATGGCCCGAGCCGGCCGGAAGACGCTGCTGATCGATGGTGATCTACGATGTCCGGACATCCACGGAATCTTCGACCTGCCGCCCAGACCCGGCCTGGGCGAGGTGCTCCGCGGCGAGACCGAGGTCGGGATGGCAATCCATCCGTCGGCGTACCCGAATCTCTGGGTCATCACCGCCGGCCTCTGCGACGAATGGGCCCTTCAGGCGCTGTCCCAGAACAAATTACGCGTCTTGCTCGATCGGCTCGAAGATCAGTTCGACTTCATCGTGGTCGATACGCCTCCCATCCTCCCTATCGTCGACGCGGCGCTGATCGCGAAGCAGACGGACGCCTACGTCCACGCGGTCTTCAAGGGGGTGAGCACGCTGCCCCAGGTCTTCGCCGCTCATGAACGCCTCCAGGAACTCGGGATCCCGACCTTCGGCGTTGTGGTGGCTGCCGTTCGCGGGCCGAAATATAGCGGCAGTTACAACTATCACAGGGGTCGCATAGCGTCGGCCTCGCGACCGGAGGTCGAATGACGGTCGGCAGCTCGGCAAAGAATCCGGACGAAGGCCCGGGCGTGGCGAGCCGTCCGGAGATTCTCTACGTGGCCCACCGGCTCCCCTATCCTCCCGACAAGGGCGACCGGATCCGGACCTTCCATGTGCTTCGTTCCCTCTCGAGTCGCGCCGCGGTCCACCTGGCATGTCTGGCCGACGAGGAACCCGATGACGCAGCAGTCGATTCGCTCCGTAGATACTGCGAGCGGATTGCGGTAGTCCGACTGGGGCGGGTGACTCGCGGGGCGAGGACGATGGCCTCGCTGGTCTTTGGGGGGACCGCGACCGAGGGCGCGTTCGGTAACCCCAGCCTCCGTCGTATCCTCCGGCTATGGGCCGGGGAAACGCGGTTCACAGCGGCCCTGGCCTCTTCTTCGGGCGTGGCCCAGTACCTGCGGATCGAAGAACTCCGCGAGATACCCGCCGTCGTCGACCTGATGGACGTCGACAGCCAGAAGTGGCTCGACTATGCCGCGACAACCCGCGGTCCCCGGTCCTGGCTCTACGGGATCGAAGGGAGTCGGATGCGGCGGTTGGAGGCCGGGCTCTCCGACTCGATGTCCGCTTTAACTCTGGTCACCGAGGCCGAGGCCGACATCTATCGTCGCTTCCGCCCGGACGGCCCGGTTCATGCGATCCCCAACGGGGTCGACCAATCATACTTCCGGCCCGATCCTCCCGAGGCCGAGAGCGGCTGCGTGTTCGTCGGGGCATTTGACTACCGACCCAACGTGGATGGTGCCTGCTGGTTCTGCCGGGAAGCCTGGCCCGGAATCCTCGACCGATCGCCCGGAGTACGGCTGGCTCTCGTAGGGCGACGTCCCAGCCCCGTGGTGCGAGGTCTGGCCCGGCTGGAGGGAGTGGATGTGGTTGGTGAAGTACCGGATGTCCGGCCGTATCTGGCCGGGGCCGCCGTGGTTCTCGCCCCACTCCGGATCGCCCGAGGGGTGCAGAATAAGGTGCTGGAGGCCCTGGCGATGGGCAAGGCAGTCGTCGCTTCGCCTCAAGCTCTGGAGGGACTGAACGTCGACTCCGGGGTCCATCTCCTCGTCGCCTCGACGCCCGAGGACTGGTCGAATGTCGTCACGCACTTGCTCGAAACGCCGGATCTCCGGCGCCGACTTGGCGAGTCGGGGCGACGTTATATCGAAGAAAACCATCAATGGGATCGATGTCTTGAGCCGTTCGCCCGTCTGCTCGGGCTGCCGGCGCGAGCCCTCGAGGCGGGTCGGCCGCTCGTCTCCGAACGGCAGGCCCTTGGAATGGATGATCCGTGCTTTCAGTTGCGGAACTGATCCTCGAAGTCCAGCCTTCGGCTCCGGTTGGGGATTCAAGATCGGGTCCGGGTCACACCCCTGACCTCTGGATTCGATCATCAAGCGATGGAAGGGATGGAAGCTCCTGGACGTCCGGAAACTCTAGCCTTACCGAAAGTTGTTCCTCCCACGGACCTGTCGGGATGTCAGGTCCGTTATTTTTGGCAACCATAATCTGGGGAGCTAGCGACTGATGGACAGCCCCCGAGTTAGCATCGGCCTGACCGTCTACAATGGCGAAGAGTTCTTCGAATTGACGCTCGAATCGTTCCTGGCGCAGACCTACAGGGATTTCGAGCTGATCATTTCGGACAACGCCTCGACGGATCGGACCGGGGAGATCGCTCGGTCGTATGCGGAGCGAGACGTTCGTATCCGCTACCATCGCAACGCGAAGAATCTGGGCCTGGCCGGCAATCACAATCATGTCGTCGCCCTGGCCCGGGGCGAGTACTTCAAGTGGGCGGCGGCCGACGATGTCTGCCGGCCGGACTACCTGGCCCGCTGCGTCGAGGTGCTCGACCGCGATCCGTCGGTAGTGCTCGCCTATCCCAAAACTCAGTTCATTGATTCGGAGGGCAAGCCCCTCGACATCGACGATCCCGGTTGGGATCTGCGATCGCCAGCGGCGAGCGAGCGGCTGAACTCTGTCATCTCGTCGAGCCACTGGATGAACGCGGTCGTCGGTCTGGTGCGAACCGAGGCCCTCCGCAAGAGCCGGCTCATGCCGTCTTATAGCGGCGGCGACTACCGCGTCCTCGGGGAATTGAGCCTGCTTGGCAAGTTTCACGAGATTCCCGAGGTGCTCTTCGAGCGGCGTATCCACCCCGGATCGACGAGCCAGCACGAGTCCCTCGGTATGAACCCTGACCCCAAGTGGCTGGTTCGCTGGTGGACGGGCACCGATTCCGAGGTGTCGCTGCCGCGGTGGAGCCTGAGAATCGATCACCTCCGCACGATCGCCCGATCAGGGCTTCCCGTCCGTCAGAAGCTCTCGCTGATGCGGACGCTCCTCCGCGAAGTTCGCTGGGAGCGGAGGACGTTGGTGCGGGAGCTCTGGGCGGGGGCGATCGCACACGCTCCGATCAAGCGGGGTGGCGTGGCCTGAACCCGCGAGGGGGGCCGATCCGAGGGCACCCCATGAGTCCTATCCATATCATCCCGATCGCCTACCCGACCACGCCGGCGGCGGAGGACCTGGCCCAGACCGAGACCGCATCCATGAATTCGAATCCTCCTTGCCGATTCTGCGGAACGCCGCTGCACCACACGCTCGTGGACCTGGGGATGTCCCCGCTCTGCGAGAGCTACGTCAGCCAAGATCGGCTAAACGAGATGGAGCCGTTCTATCCCCTGCGCGTCCACGTCTGCGGGGAATGCTTCCTGGTCCAACTGGAAGCATACGTCACCGCCGAGCACATCTTCGGCGATTATGCTTACTTCTCGTCCTACTCGGATAGCTGGGTCGAGCACGCCCGAGTGTACGCCGGGCGGATGATCGAACGATTCGGCCTGGACCGACGTCATCGCGTCGTCGAGGTCGCCAGTAACGACGGATATCTGCTCCAGCATTTCGTGGCCAGGGGCATACCGGTGCTCGGCGTCGAGCCGGCTGCGAACGTGGCCGAGGTGGCCAGGAAGCTCGGCGTTCCATCACTGGTGAAGTTCTTCGGGGAGCAAACGGCCCGCGAGATGGTGGCCGACGGCCGCGGCGCCGATCTACTGATCGGCAACAACGTCCTGGCCCAGGTCCCGGATCTCAATGACTTCGTCGAGGGCCTGCGGATCGCGCTCCGGCCCGAAGGCATCATCACCCTGGAATTCCCGCACCTGATGAAGCTCATGGCGGAGAACCAGTTCGACACGATCTATCACGAGCATTTCTGCTACTTCTCTTTCGCCACGACAGTCCGGATCCTGGCGGCTCACGGCCTGACGGTCTTCGATGTCGAGGAGCTGCCCACGCACGGCGGCTCGCTCCGGATCTACGCCCGCCATGCCGAGGACGCTACTCGGCCGATCGACGAGCGGGTTGGTGCACTCCTCGGACGCGAGTCGGCCTCCGGTTTCAATCGCCTGGAGAGCTACGCCTGCTTCGGCGAGCAGGTTAAGGAGACCAAGCGAAAGCTGCTGAGCTTCCTGATCGAGGCCAGGCGGGCAGGCAAGACGGTCGTCGGCTACGGCGCGCCGGGCAAGGGTAACACCCTCTTGAATTATTGCGGGATCCGGACGGACTTCCTTGACTACACCGTCGATCGGAGCCCGCACAAGCAGGGGAAGTTCCTGCCGGGGACTCACATCCCGATCCTCCACCCCGACACGATCAGGGAAACCCGGCCGGATTACGTGCTGATCCTCCCCTGGAACGTGAAGGACGAGATCATGGCACAGGTCTCATACATTCGCGACTGGGGGGGGCAGTTCGTGATCCCGATCCCCGAGGTCCGCGTCTACCCCTGATCCCCGGCGGGATGCCGCCGTCGGGGGTCCCCTCAATGAGCGGCCCTGGCCTCTCTCCGGAGCTGTCATGCTGAAGACTCACTGCGACCAGGGCGGCCCGATCGGGCCGATTTCATCGGCCGAGGCGGACGCCCTAGGGCGTGATATTCACGAGCTGATCACCCAACTTTATCCGATCTGCCGGAGCTTGACCGGGGACGGAGTACGTCGGACGCTCGGCCGGATTGGGGAGCTGATCCCCCTGGAGTTGCACGAGGTACCCACAGGGACGCGGGTATTTGACTGGGCGGTGCCCAAGGAATGGAACATCCGCGATGCGTACGTCAAGGATGAGACGGGCCGGCGGGTCATCGACTTTCGGGAATCGAACCTCCACGTGGTCAGCTACAGCGTTCCGATCCGGGCACGTATGACGCTTGCCGACCTGAGGCCGCACCTTCATACGATCCCCGAGCATCCGGACTGGATCCCCCACCGCGCCAGCTACTACCAGGAGAACTGGGGATTCTGCCTGAGCCATCGTCGCCTTGAGGAGCTGGAAGAGGGCGAGTACGAGATCTGCATCGACTCGTCCCTGGAGGACGGGCACCTGACCTATGGCGAGTGCTACTTGCCCGGCGAGCAAGGCGACGAGTTCCTGATCTCCTGTCATACTTGCCACCCCTCGCTCTGCAACGACAACCTCTCGGGGATCGGCGTGGCGACCTTCCTGGCGAGGCACCTGCTGCGGAAGCGGCTCCGCTACTCGTTTCGCTTCATCTTTATCCCGGCGACAATCGGATCGATCACCTGGCTGAGTCGCAACGAGGGGCGAGTCGCCAGCATCAAGCATGGTCTGGTCCTCACCTGCCTGGGCGATCCCGGGGATCCCACGTACAAGAAAAGCCGTCGCGGCGACACCGAGATCGACCGCGCGTTCCAGCACGTGCTCGGCCGATCGGGCCGGCCTCACGAGGTGGTCGACTTCTATCCGTTCGGGTACGACGAGCGACAATACTGCTCGCCGGGGTTCAACATGCCCGTGGGGGTCCTGTCGAGGACCAGGCACGGCCGCTTCCCCGAATACCACACGTCGGCGGACGACCTCGAGTTCGTCCAGGCCCTATCCCTCGGCGACTCGCTTTCCTGGTGCCTGGAGGCGATCGCCGTCCTGGAGGGGAACCGGACCTACCTCAACACCAACCCGAAGTGCGAGCCGCAGCTCGGCCGTCGGGGACTCTATCGGATCAGCGGCGGGCCGGGCGAGCTGTCCATGCTCTGGGTCCTCAACCTGTCCGATGGCGCGCATTCGCTGCTGGGTCAGGGATCTCCTTCGGGGCGCTGAGGGCGGCCGCCGACGCCCTCGAGAGTCACGGCCTGCTCGAGGAAGTTTCCTCGGTGGCGTCGCCGCACCAACCACAGAACGGGAGCCATAGATGATCGCGTCAGCCGAGCCGTCGATCGAGGTTCAGAAGGGTTATTGGAAATTCTGGAACACGCGCCCCGGATATCCGCACGACCGCGCGTTGCGTCGGGGCGAGAAGATCGTGGGATATCTCTTGGGTCTCGGCCTGGATCGGCCTCGAATTCTTGACCTGGGATGCGGCATGGGATGGCTCTCAGGCGAGCTGGCCCAGTTCGGCCCCACGACGGGAATCGACCTTTCCGAGGAGGCGATCGATCGGGCGAGGCAGGAGTATCCGCAGGCGACCTTCTACGCCGGCGACGTACTCGACATGGAACTGGCTGAGGGTCAATTCGACGTGGTCGTCTCGCAGGAGGTGATCGCGCATGTACCGGACCAGGTCGAGTATCTGGAACGGGCGGCCTGGGCGCTCCGGCCCGGCGGCTATCTGATCCTGACGACGCCCAACCCGTTCGTGCACCGCCGGGCGGAGTGGCCGGAACAACCGCCGGGACATCTCGAGCACTGGCTGACGCCCCGGGAGCTGAATGGCCTGCTGCGCCGGCGATTCCGGGTGCTGAAGCGGACGACGGCCGTTCCCCTGGGAAATCGCGGCATTCTCTGGGTGGTGAATTCCCCGAGGCTGGGCCGCCTGCTGGAGGCCATCATGACGCCCCGCCGTTTGGAGTCGATGAAAGAATGGGCCGGCTTCGGTTGGACCCAGGTCGCGCTGGCCCGCAAGAAGTGATCGACGAATCTCGCACGAGGGGCAAGTCTATGCCGAAGCGAATCGCCGTTCTCGGGCACGTCGGACGCGGAAACCTGGGGGACGAGGCCACGCTCGCGGCCGTGATCCGCCAGGTCCGCTTGCACGAGCCGCTCGCCGAAATCCGGGCACTGACGATGAACCCGGCCGATACGCTGGAGCGTCACGGGGTCCCCGCCTTCCCCCTGAGGCGGACGGCGGGCCACGCCCCTGTGGTGCCGGCTACCGACCAACAGTCCGCGCCGTCCGGCGAAGCCGGCCAGGACTGGAAGCAAGATGTCCTCAACCGTCTCAAGGCGGTCCCCCTGATCGTCTCCCCCCTGAGACGGCTTCGCGACGCTGCCCGAGCGGTCGCCGACGGAGTCGCCGAGATGGGGTTCCTCGCTAGGTCGAGTCGGCACTTGAAGGAGATAGACCTTCTGGTCGTGGCCGGGGGAGGCCAGCTGGGAGATTATTTCGAGGGGGTCTGGGGATATCCGTTTACTATCTTCAAGTGGGTCTTGATGGCCAGGGCCCGCGGCGGTCGCGTCGCCTTCCTCAGCGTAGGGGCCGGTCCCATCGACTCGTTCCTGAGCAAGCGGTTTTTCCGATGGGCGCTGTCGCTGGCGAGCTATCGCTCCTTCCGGGATGAGGGATCGAAGGGGTTGATCGAGGCGCTCGGGGTAATCGGCCCGAACCATGTCACTCCGGACCTCGTCCATGAGATCGAGACCACGGGGGACGTCTTGGCCGGGCGTGACGGGGTTCGGGTTGTGGGGATCAACCCACTCCCATTCCACGACCCTCGTTATTGGGCCGAGGACGGCCAGGACATGTATCGGGACTACGTGCGGAAGCTCGCAACCTTCGCGGTCCGGCTGATCAATTCGGGCTATCGGATCGTCCTCTTCCCGACCCAGGTGAAGGCCGACCCGCCGGTGATTTCGGACGTACGTGCCTTGATCGCCGAGGCCTTGCCGATGTCCGGTCTCGACTCGGTGACATGCCCGAGGGTCGCGACGATCGATGATTTGCTGGCTGCGATCGATCAGACAGACCTCGTCGTTGCCAGCCGTTTCCACGGGATCGTCATCTCGCTGGCCATGGGACGGCCCGTGATCGGCCTCTCCTACAATCCGAAGACCGACGAATTAATGGCCGACATGGGCCTTGGTGATTTCGTGTCCGACATCGGCGGATTCGAAGTCTCGTGGCTGATCTCCCGAGTCGAAACGACCCGGGGCGCTTACGAAGAGATCCGCGATCGGATCGAATCGCGAAGGGAATCGTACCGGGCGGCCCTCTCGGCACAGCACGAGAAGCTCTTCGGTGAGGCTTGCGAGACCGCTCCCTGCCTGAGCGCCCCCTGAGGCGACGCGGGCATCGATCCATCCTCCTCATGCCTCGGACCACCGGACGAGCCCCATGGCAGTCATCTTTGTCTATGCTCTCTTCGCGGCGAGTTGTATCGGTGCGTTCTACCGCCCCTTCTACGGGGTCGCCGGGTACCTCGCGTTCGTCTCATTATGCCCTCAGTGGTCGTGGCGTTATACGCTGCCCGACCCCGACTTTGCATTTCAGAAGTACATCAGCGTCGCCACCCTGACGAGTTACACCCTCTCGGGTTTCAAGGGTCAACGGCTGGTCGGAAAGGCCCGCCAGGCCGCCCTTTGCGGCTTGGGGTTCCTCCTCCTCTGCTTCGTGAGCTCGTTTCAGTCGATCAAACCGGAAGCCTCGTCGTTCTATATCAGCACGATGGGGAAAATCTTCCTGATGCTCTACGTTGGCATTAAGCTCATCGATGACGAGCGGAAGGCAATGATCGCCGCCTGGGTCATCCTGGCGGGCGTGGGCTGGAACGCATGGTATCTGAACGCCGACTTTTTGAGCCGCGGTTACTCGCTCGTCAACTTGCCGGGGAACGAGTACGCGTTCATGAATGCAAATGGCTACGCATTCGTGCTCATGGTGGTGGCTATTCTGGGGGTCGCCGTCGGCGTGCTTGAGCAGCGGATTCCGAGATCGCTCGCAGCCCTCGCCGTCTCGCTCCTCTGCATTCACGCGATCTATATCCTCGAGTCTCGCGGCTGCATGATCGGGCTGTTGCTCTCGGCGGCGATCTTCTGCTGGTACCTTCCGAAGACCCACTCGGCGATGATGAGGGTCGGGATTGCCGCAGCCCTCGCGCTGGCGATTGCCGGGCCATCGGTGGTGAAGGAATTCATGTCGTCGTTCGAGGCCGAGCGGGATACGTCCGCCGAGAGCCGCTTCTATCTGTGGGACGCGGGAGCGCGCATCACCTTCGACTATCCGCTGTTGGGCGTCGGGCCCTGGGCCGGGGAATGGATCGTTCCGGCCTACTACCACTTCGGTCAGGATGTGCTGCTGTTGCCGAACAAGGCGCTCCATAATCTGACACTGGAGATCGCCACCGGGTGCGGCATCCCGGCCATGCTCGCTTATTTCGGTCTATTCTTCCTGCCACTACTCCCTCTGAGGAAGGCGGTGGTCCGCCCGGAGACACGGAATGTACACCGGATCATCGGGCTCGCTGGCCTCGCGACAATCCCCGGATACTGGCTCGCCAGCCAATTCAACAGCGGAGCCCTGATCGAGGTCCCGTATCTCATCCTCGGCCTGACGCTCGCGGTCGCGAATCAATGCACGATGGTCGCTGCGGATGTCGCCTCGGCCTCGACCGCCACGATTGGTTCGCCGAGTTACGCTGGCTCTGAAGCCCAATATCGTCGAACGACTTCCGGATAGGGACCTAGCCGCGGCCCCGATCTCCGGCGATTCGAGCCGGTGACGTGATGACCCGCCGTGTTCACTCGAGCGGCAAATCCCCAACCCGGCCCGCCCGCGTTATCCGATGAGATGGACGTCAAGCAAGCCGTTGATCGAGTCTCAGGATCGGGGAGTTGGTGACGATGGTCGATCCCCCTGCCGATGTCCTTTGCTGCGGCCGAAGGCCGGACCATGGTCCCGGCGAGGCCGGTACGGGCCGCGAGATGCCGGCGGAGCATCGGGGCGAGAGACTCCGGCGGCGTCTGAAGTGGATCCGGCGCGGGATTCACGCCGATCCGGCCAAGACGGCGATCCTCGCCGTCTGGAAGTGGTGCGATTGCGTGATCGTCTTCCCGAAGGTCCACGTTCATGCCTCGAGGGCGGCCTCGATCTCGGGGGCGGGAAGGCTGGAACTCGGGACTCGCTGGGACGGGTTGAGGTACCTACCCTCGGAGCTGAACCTCCAGCGTGACGCCAGGCTCTCGGTCGACGGCGAGTTCTCCATCTACACCGGCTTTCACATCTCCGTCTCCGGTGGCGCCGCCCTGACCTTGGGAAGCGGATACATCAACAATGGCGTGACGATTGATTGTTTCAAGTCGATCACGATTGGGAACCGCGTGGCCATCTCCAAGAATGTCACGATCCGCGACAGCGACAACCATTCCATCGATGGCGCCGGCGAAATCAGCGCACCTGTGATCATCGAGGACGACGTCTGGATCGGCCTGAACGCGGTCATCCTCAAGGGCGTGCGAGTCGGTGCCGGATCGGTCGTCGCCGCGGGTGCGGTGGTGACGAGGGATGTCCCGAGAAATTCGCTTGTTGGCGGTGTGCCGGCTCGCGTCATCCGAAGGGATGTAACGTGGTCTTGAGCCGGCCCATCCCCCGTCGCGACGCTCCCGACGGGCGGGCTTTGAGCGTGGAGATCGATCGAGATGAACGATCACGACCGCAGGCAAGTCACCGTGAGCGTGATCATTCCTGCCTACAACTCCGCGAAGTACGTCGTCGAGGCCGTCTCCTCAGCCTTGGCCTCGCGGGATGTCGAGCCGGAAATCATCGTGATCGACGACGGGTCGACCGACGACACGTGGGAAGCGCTCGATCGATTCGGCGACGTGATCCTCAAGGTACGTCAAGACAGGGGCGGGCCCTATCGGGCAAGGAACCTCGGAGCCTCGCTGGCCCGAGGCGAATGGCTCGCCTTCCTCGACGCCGACGACATCTGGAGCCCGGATAAGCTCTCCAGGCAACTTCAACTCGCGGACGATTCGACGGGCCTGATCTACACAGATCGGCTCAATTTCGGCGATATCCAGCACGTAGCGGAGCGACAGTCGGATTCCGTGACCCTCTGGGAAGGGGACGTGTTCAAGCCGCTCCTGCTCGGCAACTTCATCACTCTTTCGAGCGTCCTGATCCGCAAGGGCTGGTTCGATCGACTCGGTGGCTTCTCGGTGGAGCATCGAGGGGTCCAGGACTGGGACCTCTGGCTCCGGTACTCCGCCGAGGGCGGCCTCGTGAAGCTCTGCCGGGAGCCGCTGACTCACTATCGCTGGCACTCGAACCAGATGAGCAACGATCTGGAGACGCGGGCGGGAGAGCGCGAGGCTGTCATCCGCCGGATCCGAGCCACCGCTCGAGGGGTTCGGCTCCCGACCTCCGTGATCCGCCGCGCCATCGCCAATTCATGCGAGCTCACCGCCTGGCACGCCCTCGCCGCTCGACGTCGGGGAGCCGCCGGCTGGTACCTCCGCGCCGCCTACCATTGGCCCTGGAATCCGGCCGTCTACAAGGGGATTCTCAAGTGCTGCATCGGCCTGAGTTGATCGCCGCCTCGGGGCCACGCGTGCGGTTGCTGCCGGACTGCCGATTCCACGCCGGTCGCCGGGGGAGGCGGACTGCGTCATGAAGTCGGTCGCCAAGTTCCTTGTCGACGTGGTCGCGTCCTGCCTAGTACTCCCGTCGCTGCTGCTCTACCGGCTGGGGGGATGGACGATCGGCCCCGATCGGGCGTTCCTGGGATGGACGCAGGCGATGGCCCTGATACCCGGGCTCACCGGGGTCTATCTCCGCAGGGCCTTCTATCGGCTGGTCCTTCCCCGATGCGGATCCGGGTGTTACATCGGCTTCGGTACCCTCCTGTCGCACCCGTCGGCGGAGATCGGTCGAGATGTCTATGTTGGTCCATACTGCGGCCTCGGTGACGTGATCCTCGAGGATGATGTCCTTCTCGGATCCCACGTTTCAATCATCAACGGCGGCGGCCAGCACGGGATCGATCGGCTTGACTTGCCGATCCGCGAGCAGCCGGGCACCTGGCCGAGAATCACCATCGGCCGCGACTCGTGGATCGGGGACAGATCGGTCGTACTCGCCGATGTCGGTCGTCACTGCGTCGTCGGGGCGGGCTCCGTCGTCACCAGGCCGCTGCCCGACTACGCGGTCGCCGTGGGGTCGCCCGCGCGGGTTCTCCGCTTCCGAGACGGTTCGGACGGGGAACGCCAATCATCATCCGGCGAGGTCGATTCAATCGTCGTGCGGGCAACCGGGACCTGAGTGCAGGGGGCGTTCCCGAATGTGTGGAATCGCGGGCATCATGTACGCCGACCGGGATCGTCCTGTCGATTCGCGATCGCTGAAGGCCATGGCTGGCGCGATCGCGCACCGCGGGCCGGACGCGGAGGGGCTCTGGTCCGACTCGGGCATCGGGCTCGCACATCGACGCTTGTCGATCATCGACCTTTCTGGCGGCGATCAGCCGATCAGCAACGAGGACGGATCGGTCCAGGTCGTCTTCAACGGTGAAATCTACAACTATCAGGACCTCAGGAAGGAACTTGAGGCGCGAGGGCATCGCTTCCGGACGCGGAGCGATACCGAGATTCTCGTTCACCTCTATGAGGAACTCGGGGCGGGGCTGGTCGAACGCTTGCGGGGCATGTTCGCCTTCGCACTCTGGGACGCCGGCCGGGGCCAGCTGATCCTGGCCCGCGACCGTCTGGGGCTCAAGCCGCTCTACTTCTACCGAGGCCGGGAATTCCTGGTCTTCGGCTCCGAACTCAAGGCGGTCCTTGCCTATCCGGAGGTCCCGCGCCGGGTCGATTCCGATGCTCTCGAACAGTACCTGGCCCTGGGAATGGTCGCCGGCGATCATACTATCTTCCAGGGCATTGAGAAGCTGAAGCCGGCCCATGTCCTGGTCGTCAAGGCCGACGATGATCGGCTCGACGGGTCCCCGCACCGCTATTGGCAGCTCCGGATCGAACCGGACGATCGGCTTGGCCCGGACGAGTGGGAGGAGGCGATCCGATCAAAGCTCGAGGAGACGACTCGCATGCACATGATCTCCGACGTTCCAGTCGGTGCCTTCCTGAGCGGCGGGATCGACTCGAGCATCGTCGTTGGTCTCGCGGCAGCCGCCTCGCGGGGCCCGCTTCAGACTTTTTCGATTGGATTTAGCGACGAGCGATTGAGCGAGCTTCCCGACGCCCGCCGGGTTGCCGAACGGATCGGCGCGACGCACACGGAGGAGATCGTCACACCAGACGCTGTCTCGCTAATCGATGAGCTCACCCATTTTTATGATGAGCCGTTCGGCGACTCGTCGGCGATCCCCACTTATCTCGTTTCCCGGCTGGCCGCCCGGCACGTCAAGGTTGTGCTCTCCGGAGACGGCGGCGATGAGGCGTTCGGGGGCTACGCACGCTATGCTCACGATCTTGGCGAGGCCGCGGTTCGGGGCCGGATTCCCCGATGGGTCCGCCGGTCGGTCCTCGGTCCGATCGCCAGGACCTGGCCGAAGGCCGACTGGCTTCCCCGGCCGCTCCGCGCGAAAACGGCGCTGACGAATCTATCCCTCGACGCCGGCCCGGCCTACGCGAACACGCTGACCCTCTGCCGGCAGCCGCTCCGACGCCGGCTGATCGCCGCGGAGTTCCGATCGGTCCTCAACGGCTACGATCCGGGGCGACCCGTCCGCGAGGGCTTCGCTACGGCCCCGGAGTCTGATGCCCTCGGGGGAATGATCGCCGCCGACGTGGCCGTCCTGCTGCCCGACGATTACCTCGTCAAGGTTGACAGGGCGAGCATGGCCCACGGGTTGGAGGTCCGGCCGCCTCTGGTGGACCATGAAATGATGGAACTCGCCGCACGCGTCCCCTCCCGCTGGAAGGTTCGCGATGGTCAGACGAAGTGGATTCTCAAGCGGGTGGCACGCGGGTTGGTGCCCGAGGCGATCCTCGACCGGCCCAAACGTGGCTTCGAAATCCCGATCGACGACTGGCTCCGCGGCCCCCTCCGCCCGATGTTCGAGGCCGCCGTTCTCGACCGTGGCGCCCGTGTTGGTGAGCTGATCGACCGCGACGTCGCCCGGCGAGTCTACCGGTCCCATCTCGCGGGGACGGGTCGCCAGGGTTCGGTGTTGTGGAGCTTGCTCGTGCTCGCCCGCTGGGCGGATCGTCATCTTGGATAAATTGCGGTCGTGCTTGTTCCCTGGTCGGTTAACCGGCCTGGACGGTCCTCGGCGGCCTTCAGCCGTCGACGCAATGAGCCCGTCGATCGTCCCTTCAAGATCGCCCTGCCGGTCGTCTTGGACATCGCGACGCTCTCTTCGGTGGCCAGCCGCGGCCGCCACGACCATTGGCGACGATCGCCGGTCGGTTAGCCCGGGCTGATCGCGTCGTTCGCACGATCGCTGGTCATCCCTTCTGCTATCCATCCCGGCCGATTCGAAACCTCAAGAATTCAAGCGAGTTCCATGCTCGATCAGTCCATCATGACGGCGGATGTCGGAGAATCGGGACACTGGGCCTCCCGGATGTCCGCGCCCTTGGTAGTCGAGTCGTCGATCTCGACCTCGACGAGCCAGCCCATCGCGATCGGCATCCCTTTCGCCCGGGGCCTACTGCCGTGGGGTCGCCCCGTATTCCTCGTCGATCCTTCGGGCCGCCCGATCTCGCTACAGACGATACCGACTGCCCGATGGCCCGACGGGAGCGTCAAATGGATCCTCCTGGAATTCATTCTCGGCCCCCTATCCCCCGGCCCGGCGACCTATGCGGTTCGATGGGGAGCCGGGAAAGAGGAAGTTGGCAATCTGGCCGAAGATTCGTCGTTCCGGATTGTCGAGGAGAACGGATCGGTCTTGATCCGGACGGGGACCGTCACGTTCGTGCTCGACTCCGGCGTTCTCCGCCCGTGGTCGCGGGTGGAGATCGATGGTCTATCGGTGCTGGAGCCGGGAGGATCGGCGATCTTGCTGACCGACCGACGGGGCCGTCGACATCGTCCTCAGATCGAGCGGACGCAGCTGGAGTCGAGTGGCTCGGTAAGGGCAACCCTGCGATTCGATGGGAGGCTAGGACACCGAAGAGAGGGCCTCCGATTTCGAGCACGCCTCTCCTTCTTCGCCGGCTTGCCCGTCGTCCGGTTGGACCTAACCCTCCATAATCAGAGACGCGCCCGCCATGCGGGCGGCTTGTGGGATCTGGGAGATTCGGGCTCGATTCTCTTTCGCGACCTCTCGCTTCAACTTGGCCTGGCCGGTCCAGGGGCGAGGCCGATCTATTGGTCGGAGGAGTCGGATGGCTTGCTCAAGTCGTCCGGCTCGGGTCGTTTCGCGATCCAGCAAGGATCGAGTGGCGGCGAGAGCTGGCAGAGCCGAAATCACCTGAACCGCCGAGCGGAAGTCACTCCCACCATTCGTGGATATCGGGTCGACGTCGACGGTGCTCAATCCATCGGCCTGAGGGCGAGTCCCATCGTCACCGTCCGAGGCTGCGATTCCGGCGTGACGGTTGCAGTCCCTCGGTTCTGGGAAGAGTTCCCGAAGGCCATCGAGGCGGAGGGGGAGAGTCTCCACGTCAGGCTGTTCCCCGGTCGGATAGGCGACCTCTTCGAACTTCAGGGGGGCGAGCAGAAAACGCACACCATCTGGGTTCATTTCGGTTCGAGCGAGCCATCGGGCATCCAACCGCTGGAGTGGGTCCACCGGCCGGCTCGAGCCCGCGGCACGCCCGATTGGTACGCCGACTCGGGGGCGATCCCGTATCTGCCCTCGGCGTCCCTCCCGCATGATGATCGTCGCCAGTCGTACTTCACAGCCGTCGTCGAAGGTCCCAATAGCTTCTTCGCCAAGCGAGAAGCGATCGACGAATACGGCTGGAGGAATTTTGGCGAAATATATGCCGATCACGAGGCGGCATCCTACGACGGGACGCCGCCGATCATCTCCCATTACAATAACCAGTACGATGTCGTCCACGGCCTCCTGGTCCACTACCTCCGGACCGGCGACGATCGCTGGTTCGATCTAGGCGACGGACTGGCCCGCCACGTCGTTGATATTGACACATACAAGACGACGAGGGATCGGGCCTCCTACAACGGAGGCTTGTTCTGGCACACGGATCACTATCGGGATGCGGCGACGGCGACCCACCGATGCTATTCGCGGGCCAACCTATCGCCAGGGGTGGGACCGTACGGTGGCGGTCCCAGCAACGAGCACAACTATGCGACCGGGTTGCTGCACTACTATTACCTGACCGGTGATCCGCTGGGGTCGGAGGCCGTCGTTGGCCTGGCCGACTGGGTCATCGGCATGGATGATGGCTCCCGCACCATCTTAGGGGTGATCGACGATGGTCCCACCGGGTTCGCCAGCAGCACCTACTCGCCGGACTATCACGGACCGGGTCGCGGTGCGGGCAACTCGATCAACGTTCTTCTCGACGCCTGGCTCCTCACCGACTCGCGGTCTTACCTGGACAAGGTCGAGGAATTGATCCGGCGCGTGATCCATCCGGAGGATGATATTGCAAGCCTCGAACTGATCGACGCCGAGCGCCGATGGTCCTACACTGTCTTCCTGTCCGCGTTGGACCGCTATCTCGGGCTAAAGGCCGAGGCTGGCCAGCTAGACGACTCGTACGCCTATGCTCAGGCCGCGCTGGTCCACTACGCACGGTGGATGGTCCAGTACGAGGTCCCCTACCTCGACCACCTCGACAAGCTGGAGTATCCCACCGAGACCTGGGCGGCGCAGGACCTGCGCAAGGCCAACGTCCTGCGGCTCGCCTCCGCCCACGTCGATGAGTTGGCCCGGGCCGCGATGCTCCAGAAGGCGGACGCTTTGGCCGACCGGTCCTGGTCGGACCTTGACCGGTTCCCAACCCGGTATGTCACGCGGTCTCTTGCGTTGGTGATGCTTGAGGGGCTTCGCGACGCTGGCCTCCGTGCCCGCCCGCCGGAGACGGCGCCCCGGTCGCCCTTCCCCGGCCGGTTCGGCCGACCCTCCGTCTTCGTCTCACAGAAGCGACGCGTCTTCGCGAGTTTGAAGTCGCCCCGCGGGGTTGTCCGGCTCCTGACCGCACTGGCCAACCCGCGCCGTCTTCTCGCGGCAAGGCGGCAAGGAGGGCGCGGCGAGGCCGCGGTCCAGGGATGAACGATGTCACACGTCGGCCGACGATCTGTCAGGTCCTACACACCCTCAACGTCGGCGGCGCCGAGGTCCTGGCAGCTCGGATGGCTCGGTCGCTGCGAGACGAGTTCCACTTCGTCTTCGCCTGTCTCGATGAGCTTGGGACACTCGGCGAGGAACTGAGATCAGAGGGTATTTCGGTCGAGGTGCTCGGCCGCCGGCCCGGTCTGGATGGTGGTTGTGCGGTCCGCCTTGCCTCGATGATCCGTCGCGAGCGGGTCGACCTTGTCCACGCCCATCAGTACACCCCTTACTTCTACGCCGCGCTGGCTCGTCGACTCTGTTGGGGCCCCGCGGTCTTATTCACGGAGCATGGCAGGCACTTCCCGGACTATCCACGTCGCAAACGAATGCTCGCCAATCGATTTCTGCTCGCTCGCCGGGACCGCGTGATAGGCGTCGGCGGTTCCGTCCGGGAGGCATTGATCCGCAACGAGGGCATCCCGGCTGGTCGGATCGAGGTGATCTACAACGGGATCGACCTCGCTCCTTTCGCCGCAGGCACGGGGCGTGAGTCGGCGCGTCGCGAGTTGGGTTTCGGCCTGGATGACCTGGTGATCTTCATGGTCGCTCGGCTCGATCGTCTGAAGGATCATGCGACGGCCGTCCGCGCCTTAGATAGGGTTGCGGCCAGGCGTCCCGATGTCCAACTCTGCCTGATCGGCGACGGTCCGGAGCGCGAATCAATCCGGCAAGAAGTGGATCGCCGAGGACTTGGCGGTCGAGTTCACCTCCTGGGCATGCGGACCGACGTACCTCGGCTGCTGCCGGCCGCCGACATTCTCCTGCTGACCAGCATCAGCGAGGGGATCCCCCTGACGATCATCGAAGGGATGGCCGCAGGCCTGCCCGTAGTGGCGACGCGAGTTGGAGGCGTCTGCGAAGTGGTCGACGACGGCGTGACGGGTCTGCTCGCGGCCGCCGAGGATGCCGACGCGCTAGCCGCCGCGATTCTCCGACTGGCCGTAGACCCTGAGCTTCGCCATCGCCTGGGCCGGTCGGGCCGCGAACGCGCCGTTGCGTTGTTCTCCGAAGATCGGATGAACCGGGCCTACCGACGGATCTATAAGGAGGCCGCCCTTGGCCGCGCCGGATGACCTGCGAGTCCCTCCGTTGCTCGTCTTCGCCGACGACTGGGGGCGGCACCCGTCGAGTTGCCAGCACCTGGTCGGTCACCTCCTCGATCGCTCGGAGGTCTGCTGGGTGAATACGATCGGCATGAGGCCCCCGACGCTAGACCTGGCGACCCTACGCCGCGGACTCGAAAAGGTCCGGCAGTGGCGCGGGGCTCCACGACCTTCGGGATCGAGACCGGTGAAACCGCTCGTCCTGAGCCCCAAGATGTGGCCTTGGTTCCGCTCGGATTTCGACCGTCGCCTCAATGCGAAGCTCCTCTGCCGCCAGCTCGACCGCTGGGTCCGATCACGACCGGAGCCGCCAATCGCCCTGACGACCATCCCGATGATGGCCGACCTCATCGGCCGCCTGCCGGTTGGCCGGTGGGTCTACTATTGTGTCGACGACTTCTCGGAGTGGCCTGGCCACGACGGCAAGTCCGTGCGGACGATGGAGGAGGTCCTCGCTCGCCGCGCCGACATCCTGATCGCGGCCGGACCTGTCCTCCGCGATCGCCTCGAGGCACTCTCCGGACGGACGCCCGAGTTGCTGACTCATGGCGTCGATCTGGAATTCTGGAAGGAAGGCGGCCTTGGCGGCCCGATGCCGGAGCTCGATGGTTTAGAGCGGCCTCTCATCGTGTTCTGGGGGTTGATCGATCGACGGATTGATGTCGATTACCTCGCTGCACTGACCGACGATCTGAAGAAAGGGACCGTCCTGCTGGTCGGTCCTGAATCTCAGCCCGACCCGCGGCTCCGCACCTTTCAACGGCTGGCCATCCTGCCTTCAATGCCGTTGCATCGACTGCCGACGCTGGCGAGAGAGGCGTCTGTCCTCATCATGCCTTACGCCGACCTGCCGGTCACACGGGCAATGCAACCGCTGAAACTCAAGGAGTATCTGGCGACGGGCCTACCCGCGGTCGTCGCAGACCTACCGTCGATGCGCCCCTGGGCTGACTGCCTGGACGTGGCGGCCACCCCCAAGGCTTTCGCGGCGGCCGTCCGCCATCGGATCGAGACGGGTTTGCCGAAGGACCAGCGGGTCGCCCGCAACTGCCTTGCCAAGGAGTCGTGGTCCAATAAGGCCAGTGACTTCGAAGTAATGGTGATGGGGACCGAGACTCGGCCAGCCCTGAGGTCTACGATTCGGGCGTGAGATTCGGAGATCCAGGAGGAATAATGCCTGAGCTTCCCGTGGTCCTCGATGCGAGGGTGGTCACCGGTGTTGGCGGCGGACCCGAGAAGACGATCCTCAACTCGCCTCGATTCCTCCGGCCGGCCGGCTACCGGATGCTTTGCGCCTACATGAATCCGCCCGGAGACCCTGGCTTCGATCAGCTCATGAGAAGGGCCGACGCCCTCGAAGCCACGCTTGTGTCAGTGCCCGATCGAGGTCCCTGGGACCTGGGCGTTCTGGGCCACATGTTGCGGATCTGCCGCCGTGAACGGGTCGCAATCTGGCATGGCCATGACTATAAGAGCAATCTGATCGGCCTGCTCCTGCGGCCATTCTGGCCGATGCGGCTCGTCACAACTGTCCATGGTTGGGTCCATCGAACCCGGCGAACTCCCCTCTATTACGCGATCGACCAACTTTGCCTGCCCCGCTACGAGCGGGTGATCTGCGTCTCCGACGACCTATTCTCCCGATGCCTGTCTCTGGGAGTGCCGCCCGATCGATGCATGCTCATCGAGAACGGCATCGACACCGACCAATTCGCCCGCCGCACCGACAAGGCCGAGGCGAAGAGGCGGCTGGGAATCGCACCCGATCGGTTCGTCGTCGGGGCCGCCGGTCGGCTCTCGGCGGAGAAGGGTTTCGACCTACTGATTCGCGCCCTCGGCGCCCTGCTGGAATCAGGGCGGGACCTCACGCTGCTGGTGGCCGGCGAAGGGGACGAACGCGCCAGAATCGAAGCCTTGATCGGCGAATTGAGCCTTGGCGATCGAGTCCGGCTGATGGGCTTCCAGGCGGACGTCCTCCCGCTCTTCGAGGCGATCGATGTCTTCGCGCTGAGCAGCCTGCGCGAGGGCCTACCTAACGTCGTCCTTGAGGCGATGGCCATCGGGGTTCCTGTTGTGGCTACTCGGATCGCGGGGATTCACCGCCTGATCCGAGAAGGGGAGAATGGCCTGACCGTCGAGCCTGGATCGGTGGATGCCTTGGCCAGGGCCATCGGTTGGCTCCAGGACCACCCGGACTCGCGAGTCCGCCTCGGCTCGGCTGGGCGAGAGTCCGTCGAATCGAGGCATGACTTTGGCGCCCGGATGCGGCGCATGGCCGACGTCTACGACGAATTGCTCGGGCTGACTGCCGAGGCTACCACGGCCGGGCGGAGCGTCTCATGATGTCATCAATTCGTGAAGATATAGTGATACGCATTTACCAAGCTGCACCCCCGGCCGGGCATTTCGATCGCTGGGAAACATTCGTCCGCGGCCGGGATCGGGCTGCGTTAAGCTACCATCCGGCATGGCCTCAAGTCTTGGGCCTTGGGCTGAGGCATGCCCCATATTGGATCGAGGCCTCGACGGGCGACGAGATCTGCGGCCTCCTGCCGCTTTGCCTCGTCCGCAGCCTGCTTTTCGGCCGCTTCTTGGTCGGGCTTCCCTATCTGAACTATGGTGGCCCGATCGCCGAAAGCGACGAAGTGGCCGGCTCTCTGATCGACCGCGCCGTCGAACTAGCCGGGCAACTCGGGGCCAGCCGGCTCGAACTGCGTCATGAGTCGGTCGTCGATCATCCCGCACTGATGACTCGAGCCGGCCATAAGGTCAACATGAAGCTAGCCTTGGCCTCGACGACAGAAGGACTCTGGAAGGCCCTCGGATCGAGCGTCCGCAATCAAGTCCGTAAGGGAGAGAAGTCGGGACTGACGGTCCATTGGGGTGGCGAGGAACGGCTGGCCGAGTTCTACGACGTCTTCAGCCGAAATATGCGCGATCTAGGGACACCGGTCTTCGGTCAGTCCTTGTTCTCGAGCGCACTCCGGGCCTTCCCGGGGCAGGCCGAGCTGTGCGTCGTCCGAATTGGGCCTCGCCCCGTGGCCGCCGCGATGCTCCTTCACGGCTGGGGGATCACCGAGGTCCCGAGCGCCAGCTCGCTCAAAAAATTCAACAACACTTGCGCAAACATGCTGATGTATCACAGGCTGTTGGCCAGGGCCATCGAGAGAGGCCAGGCGGTCTTCGACTTCGGCCGGTCCTCGCCCGAGAGCCCGACCTTCCGATTCAAGAAACAATGGGGAGCCGAGCCGCACTCGGCCAACTGGCAATATCTCCTGAATGCCGGTGGCGTCGCGGATACCAGCCGCGAAGACCCGCGGTACGAGCGACTTATTCGGATCTGGCGGCGGTTGCCCGTCCCTTTGACCCGTTGGATCGGGCCGCCGATCGTACGCGGTATACCTTGAGTTCCTCCCGGTGCACGCAGGCAGATCCTCCGAGCAATCTCGTAGGACTCGCCAGCTTGATGATCGATCGGGTGTATCGAAATACGACATCTCCACGCGTGCCCCGGGCATGGAAAGCACCGCGCTGTCTATGGGCGATGACGAGCCCTGCCGTCGAAGCTCAGCCCCGGCGAGCGGGACTCGCAAATTCAATGATCGGTCTCCGCCAGGTCAGGCTCGAACCGATCCGGCGGCTGCGGTCGGTCCGATCAGCCCCCATGATCGCCACCCTCACCAACCCGGTCCACGCCCTCTCCCCGACCGGCGTGGCCCGGGAAGATTTCCGACGCGAAAGGATTGAACGACCATGAAAGTCGTCTTGTTCTGCGGTGGCCTTGGCATGCGGATCCGGGAGTATCCCGAGCCGGTTCCCAAGCCGATGATATCGATCGGCTACCGCCCGATCCTGTGGCATCTGATGAAATATTACGCCCACCACGGGCACCGGGACTTCATCCTATGCCTGGGCTACAAGGCGGATGTTATTAAGCGATACTTCCTGAACTACGACGAGTGCGTCTCCAACAATTTCGTCCTGTCGAGCGGTGGAAAGGACATCAAACTCCTGAACAGCGATATCGACGACTGGAACATCACCTTCGTCGACACGGGAATCAACTCCAACATCGGGCAGCGGTTGAAGGCTGCCGAGCCCTATTTGGATGGGGAATCCACCTTCCTGGCGAATTACAGCGATGGATTGACGGACCTGGCCCTGCCCGAATATGTCGACCACTTCCTCGAGAGCGGCAAGGTCGGCAGCTTTCTCTCGGTCCGACCGCCTCAGAGTTATCACCTCGTCTCGGTCGAAGGCGACGTTGTCAGCGGCGTCCAGCCGATCAGCGGGGCCGGGATTTGGATCAACGGGGGCTTCTTCGCATTCAGGAAAGAGATCTTCGACTATATGGAGGAGGGGGAGGAATTGGTGGAGGAGCCTTTCCGCCGACTCATCGAGGAACGCCAGCTCATCACAGAGCGGTTCGAGGGGTACTGGGGCTGCATGGACACCTTCAAGGACCGGCAACAACTCGACGACCTATACACTCGAGGCGCGGCCCCTTGGGAGGTCTGGAAGTCCGCAGGGCGCACGGCGGGTGGCCTGGCCGGCCCTGGGAGGAACGGGGCTGAGTGCAGAAAGGTCCTTCTCGCCCATGAATAATCTGAACCTCTCGAGGCCGGATGGACGAACCTATCGGATCCTCTGCCTCGGGGCTCACAGCGATGACATCGAGATCGGCTGCGGCGGGACGATCCTGTCGCTCCTCGGTCAGTTTGCCGAGGTGTCCGTCCGTTGGGTCGTCTTCAGCTCGGACGAGACGCGGGCCCAGGAGGCGAGAAAGAGCGCCGACGCGTTCCTCGCCCGGGCGTCGAGTCGTACCGTGATCGTTAGGGATCACCGGGACGGTTTCTTCCCGTTTCTCGGCGCACGAATCAAGGAGGAATTCGAGGCGTTGAGGCGGGACTTCGACCCGGACCTCGTCTTCACGCACTACCGGGACGACCGCCATCAGGACCATCGCCTGATCTCCGACCTGACCTGGAACACTTTTCGAGACCACCTCGTCCTGGAGTATGAAATCCCGAAGTATGACGGCGACCTCGGCACGCCCAATTTCTTCGTTCCTATCGACGAGGAGATCTGCACTCTCAAGGTTCGCAATCTTCTCGAGCATTTTCCTAGTCAGGGAGGGAAGCGCTGGTTCGACGAGCAGACTTTTCTATCGCTTATGCGAATCCGAGGGATAGAGTCCAACTCACCGAGCCGTTACGCCGAAGCCTTTCATTGCCGCAAGGTCGTCCTGGCCTGAGGCCGCTCAAAGCCCGCCGGGGCCGCAGGCGAAGGATCGATGAACCAGGCCCGACACGCTATCTCGAACCGACTGGACCCATGGCGATGGAAACCCGATGCTGGTGCTCCAACCGACCTTCCTGCTACTGATGTTGCTAGGACTGGCGATCGCGAACCTCTGGCGAGGGCGATATGAGCGGCGACGACGGCTCGTCTGGGTGACGATTCCTTACCTCCTGCTCTGTCTGTCGTGCACGCGAGCCGCGGGCACCCTCGCTCACATGGCCCTGGAGTGGCCCTATCCGCCGTCGGACGCGGTACCCGGCGACGCCCAGGCGATCGTCGTCCTATCGGGGTATGTCCGAGGGGCGAATGAGATGGTCGCGAGAGCGGAATTGGGCATGGATTCGATCTACCGTTGCCTGCAAGCGGTCAAGCTCCACCGCACGGCGGAGAGCCTCCCCATCCTGGTCAGCGGCGGCCGGATCGGGGCAGATCCCGACGAACCGGCGGCGGCCTGGTTGATGAGGGATTTTTTGATCGAGAAAGGTGTGGCGCCGTCCAATCTGATCGTCGAGGATCATTCCGCGAACACTCGGCAGAACTCGGTCCGAAGCAGCGCCCTCCTCCGCGAGCGCGACATCCGCCATGTCGTCCTGGTCACCGACGGGGAGCACATGCTCAGGGCGGCGGGCTGCTTCCGCAATCAGGGCTTCCGGGTGACGGCATCCCCGGCCCGGCCTTGGGTGCCGCTGGAGGGAGTCCCCGGCGACTTCCTCCCGAACCCGCGGGAGTCGACCGATTTCGAACTGGCCGTCCTCGAGTACGAAAAGATCATTTACTATTGGATTCGTGGTTGGTTGTGATCTCGGGGGCTACGGTTCCTCTGCGACGCCCCCGGATGCTGGGAGTTCGAATGACCTTAGCCCGGAATATCCTGACCACCCTGACCGCTCGAATCTTCGTCCTAGGGCTCTCGTTGGTCTCGTCGATGGTTCTGGCTCGCGCTCTCGGGCCGGAGGGCCGTGGACTGTTCGCGCTGGTCCTGCTGCTGCCCGAGCTCGCCCGGACCTTCGGCCTGCTGGGCTTCGAACAGGCCAACGCCGTGTACGCGGGGCTCGAGCCCGGAGGTCGCCGGGCGCTTGCTGGGCAGTCCCTGATGGTTGCTTCGGTGGCTGGAGGCCTGACGGCTCTCGCGGGCATCTCCTACATCGCGCTCGGGGCCCCGGGGCTAGGCTCGACCCTGCATGGACCGATCTGGCTCTACGTTCTGGCGCTCCTGATGGTGCCCGGACGGCTTCTGATCGACTTCTGGTTGGCGGTTCTCAGGGGGATGAACCGGATCACCGCCCTGAACTTGGTGGAGGTGGGCACGAAGGTCGCCTCGCTTCTCCTGGTCCTTGTCTGGGTTGTGGGGATCGGTACCGGCGTGCAGGGTGCCGTCTGGGCCGACTCGGCGATGGTCGCGGCGACAGTGCTCATTTTGGGCGTTCTTTTGGCCAGGTCGGGTGCTTTGGGTCGGCCTTGGTTTGATCGTTGCCTCTGGGGACGGACCACCCGCTTCGCGCTGCCGGCGTACGGGTCCGGGATAATGACCTATCTGAATTATCGCGTCGATCAGCTGGTTATCGCCGTCATGCTCCCCCCCGAGGAACTGGCCTTTTACGTGATCGCGGTGGACATCGCCGAACGCCTCTGGATCATACCCGGTGCCGTGTCGACGGCCCTGCTGCCGCACCTGACCAACTCTAAGAAACGCGATCCGGCGCTCGTGGCGGCCGTCGCGCGTCATGCCACAATCTGGATGGGACTGGGATGCCTGCTGGTTTGGGCCGTGGCAGGAGTTGCGGTCGAACTCATCTACTCATCGGCGTATGGCCCGACGGTCGCCCCGCTGCGTTGGCTGCTCCCGGGGATATTCGCGCTCACGATCGGAAAAGTGCTCGTGGCCGAATTGCTCGCTCGGGAGAAGATTCGCTTCGCCGTCTGGCTGTCCTTGGGAGGGGCCAGTGTCAACGCCGTGGCGAACTATTGGCTCATCCCGCGCATGGGCTTGTCGGGGGCGAGCCTCGCGTCATCCCTATCTTACACAATAGTTTCATTAGGGCTGATATGCTTTTATGTTCGTGAGACTGGAGTTTCCTGGGGCGCCCTCTTGCCCCGGCGCGATGATCTTCTCGTCTATATTCGGCTGTGTCGACCGCGGGAGAGGGGCGTGCTCGCCCAGGTGCCGATGGAAGAGGTTGCTTGCCCATGATGCAGCCTTTGCGTGAATCATAATCTCTACGGACGATCGAGACCATCGACGGTGCCGGTGACGATCGCTTCAATCGCGCGTGCCCATCCGTCACGAGTGCTGGATAGGCATCTATGTATCAAGTCGCCGTCCAGATCGAGGCCCTTGAGAGTTTGAGGCGGGTCCAGGTCAACGAACACTACGCTCGGTCCAAGAGCGACGTTATTTGGTCGTATCTGGAGGGATGTACTAGATAGGGCAATCGTCTAGGTGGTTGTCGCCGTTGTCCCCTGCATCCTTCCGGGAAGGATTCAACTTCGGCGACCCTCGCAAGCAGATCAACGGAGTCACGAGCCGGATAGCCGCCGAGCGAGACCTGGAAGCCGCGATCCTCTGGATGTGCGTGCTCCATGATCGACTCACGCTCTGCCATCGGGTGATGGAGCACACATCCTGCCAGCCGACGCCGACGATCATGGTTGATCAATCATGGTTGATCGACTCCACGAGGACGCGATCGGTCTTGGCGAGCGATGGACGACGGACAATGTGGTCAATCAATCCGGGCGGAACCTCTCACGATACTGGACCGCCGCTGATCTCTATCTCTTCCGAAACGATCGCGAGTTGCTCCGTAGGGTGATCCTGCGCCGAGTGTCCCGCGGATCAGTTCTCAACCGGTCGGATTAAGCCTCCTGGTGAGCTCAATCGATCCAAAAGTTCGACATTCCTAATGACGGAACACATCGATGAAAAGCGTGCGTCGATTGAGCTTCGAGCGACTGGAGTTTCGCACCCTGTTGAGCGGCGTTCCGACTGCTCCGTTCCCGACCTCGACTGTGCCCATCCGCATCGTCGTCGGCTTCGAGGCGGGCGGTCCCTCTGTGCAGACACGCTCGTCGATCGCCGCGATGGGCGCTAACCTCTCCCAGACCTGGTTCGATGGCCGCTTGGGCCTGGTGACGTTCGCCGGTAGTTCCGATGCTCAGGCGGCCTTGGCAAAACTGCGAATCTTGCCCCGGGTTACGCACGCCGAGGCCGACGTCCTGATGCAAAACGCCGATTTCCTACCAAATGACCCGCTCTTCCCCAGCCAGTGGGGGCTGAAGAACAATAGCGGCGTGGACGTCAACGCGACTGCGGCGTGGGACCAGACGACGGGCAATTCGACCACCTTGGTCGCGGTCTTGGACACGGGCGTCGACTACACGCACCCAGACCTCTACTTGAACATCGCGATCAATCAGGGCGAGATTCCCGCCAGCCTCCGCGCCAACGTGGTCGACACGAACGGCAACGGCCTGGTCGACTTCTACGACCTCAACTCCCTTGATGGCGGGGGCCACGTTGTCCTCGGCTCGTCGGGGAATTTGATCAACTCCTGGCTCACCACGGACCAAAACGAAAACGGATTCATCGACGCTGGCGACCTTCGGTCCGCACCCTGGTCCGACAACTCCGACGGCGACGGCAACGGGCTAGTCGACGACCTGACGGGCTGGGATTATTATGACTCGACTAACAATGTGATCGACACCTACGGACACGGCACGCACGTCGCGGGGATCCTCGGGGCCAGGGGCAACAATGCGGTCGGGGTGGCTGGCGTCAACTGGAACGCCCGGATCCTGCCAGTGAAGATACACGACGGTAACGGCGTGGCTACCTCGGACGCGATTGCGGCGATCCAGTATGCGGTCTCGCAGGGCGCCTCCGTCATCAATGCGAGCTGGGGTACCTTCACCGATGTCCCGGCCCTGAAAGACGCCATCGCACTGGCCGGGGATGCCGGGGTCGTGGTGGTCGCCGCGGCGGGCAACCACTCCAACGACATAGGCAATCCCAGCCTTGCCTACTATCCGGCCTCGTACAACCTGCCGAACCTGATCAGCGTGGCTTCGGTGGACACGGATGGCTCGCTGTCATCGTTCTCCAATTATGGCCGCAACACCGTGTCCCTGGCGGCACCCGGCTCTAATATTGTCAGCACCTGGCCCGGCGGCGGTTATTTCAACTATAGCGGAACCTCGATGGCGACCCCTTACGTCACTGGGGTCATCTCGCTGCTGGCCGGCGTCTTCCCGGGTGCCTCGGCCTCCTGGCTCGTCGATCGCGTCTTGTCGACCGTCAAGCCACTGGCTAGCCTGACGAATCTGACCATCACCGGCGGCATCGTCGACGCCTTCTCGGCCATTAACGCACCGAACATTGCCGGACCTCGCCTTGTCTCCTCGTCCCCGAACAACGATGTTTCAGGTTCGCAGGACCGGGTCAGCGTGAGATTCGACAGGCCGATCCAGGCCAACACCTTCACCATCAACGACGTCGTCATTGCCGGGCCGAGTGGGCCGATTATCCCCCTCGCGATTGAACGCATCAACGATCTGGAGTTCAACGTCGTTTTCGCCCCGCAGACCGCCCTGGGGTCCTATTCATTGATGATTGGCCCGGCCATCACCGACTTGACCGGTCGGTCCATGGACCAGGATCGAGACGGGAATCCGGGAGAAGTGCCGGACGATCGTTACACCACCGGCTTCCGGATCGTGGCCGCACCTGCGGTGCGAGTGGTCGACGACGGGGACGCGGGCTTCTCGGCCACGCCGGGCTGGCAGCCGTACGCCGGGGCGGGGTGGCTGGGGGACATGAGGTTCAAGGTGGCGGGGACGGGTTCCGAGTCGGCCGCCTGGACATTCAACGACCTGGCGCCGGGCCGCTACCGCGTCTCGGTGACGTGGGTGGAATACTCCAATCGCGCCTCCGACGCGCACTATGTGGTGTCGGTCGACGGATCGGCGCGTCCGTCGGTGGCGGTGGACCAGCGTCAGGCCCCGTCGGGCTTCTCGGAGGGTGGCCGTTGGTGGCAGGACCTGGGCAGCTCGTATGACGTGTCGGGCGGCTCGCTGTCGGTGAGGCTCTCGGACCTGGCCGGGCCGGCCGGCTCGTACCTGGTGGCCGACGCGGTGCGGGTCGAGCGGATCGCCGACCTGTCCCCATCGCTGCCGACCGGCCCGGTCGTGATCGACGACGGGGACGCGGGTTTCTCGGCGACCTCGGGCTGGCAGCCGTACGCCGGGGCCGGTTGGCTGGGCGACATGAGATTCAAGGCGGCGGGGACCGGTGCCGAGTCGGCCTCGTGGAGCTTCGGCGATCTGGCGCCGGGCCGCTACCGCGTCTCGGTGACGTGGGTGGAGTACTCCAATCGCGCCTCCGACGCCCACTATGTGGTGGCGGTCGACGGATCGGCCCGCCCGTCGGTGGCGGTGGACCAGCGTCAGGCTCCGGTGGGGTTCTCGGAGGGCGGGCGTCTTTGGCAGGACCTGGGCAGTTCGTACGACGTGTCGGGCGGCTCGCTGTCGGTGAGGCTCTCGGACCTGGCCGGGCCGGCCGGCTCGTACCTGGTGGCCGACGCGGTGCGGGTCGAGCGGATCGCCGACCTGCCGCCGACCGGCCCGGTCGTGATCGACGACGGGGACGCGGGCTTCTCGGCCACGCCGGGCTGGCAGCCGTACGCCGGGGCCGGTTGGCTGGGCGACATGAGATTCAAGGCGGCGGGGACGGGGAGCGAGTCGGCCGCCTGGACATTCAACGACCTGGCGCCGGGCCGCTACCGCGTCTCGGTGACGTGGGTATCCGACGGCAACCGGGTTTCGAACGCCCCCTACACGGTGATCGTCGACGGATCGGCCCGCCCGTCGGTGGCGGTGGACCAGCGTCAGGCTCCGGTGGGGTTCTCGGAGGGCGGGCGTCTTTGGCAGGACCTGGGCAGTTCGTACGACGTGTCGGGCGGCTCGCTGTCGGTGAGGCTCTCGGACCTGGCCGGGCCGGCCGGCTCGTACCTGGTGGCCGACGCGGTGCGGGTCGAGCGGATCGCCGACCTGCCGCCGACCGGCCCGGTCGTGATCGACGACGGGGACGCGGGCTTCTCGGCCACGCCGGGCTGGCAGCCGTACGCCGGGGCCGGTTGGCTGGGCGACATGAGATTCAAGGCGGCGGGGACGGGGAGCGAGTCGGCCGCCTGGACATTCAACGACCTGGCGCCGGGCCGCTACCGCGTCTCGGTGACGTGGGTGGAGTACTCCAATCGCGCCTCCGACGCCCACTATGTGGTGGCGGTCGACGGATCGGCCCGCCCGTCGGTGGCGGTGGACCAGCGTCAGGCTCCGGTGGGGTTCTCGGAGGGCGGGCGTCTTTGGCAGGACCTGGGCAGTTCGTACGACGTGTCGGGCGGCTCGCTGTCGGTGAGGCTCTCGGACCTGGCCGGGCCGGCCGGCTCGTACCTGGTGGCCGACGCGGTGCGGGTCGAGCGGATCGCCGACCTGCCGCCGACCGGCCCGGTCGTGATCGACGACGGGGACGCGGGCTTCTCGGCCACGCCGGGCTGGCAGCCGTACGCCGGGGCCGGTTGGCTGGGCGACATGAGATTCAAGGCGGCGGGGACGGGGAGCGAGTCGGCCGCCTGGACATTCAACGACCTGGCGCCGGGCCGCTACCGCGTCTCGGTGACGTGGGTATCCGACGGCAACCGGGTTTCGAACGCCCCCTACACGGTGATCGTCGACGGATCGGCCCGCCCGTCGGTGGCGGTGGACCAGCGTCAGGCTCCGGTGGGGTTCTCGGAGGGCGGGCGTCTTTGGCAGGACCTGGGCAGTTCGTACGACGTGTCGGGCGGCTCGCTGTCGGTGAGGCTCTCGGACCTGGCCGGGCCGGCCGGCTCGTACCTGGTGGCCGACGCGGTGCGGGTCGAGCGGATCGCCGACCTGCCGCCGACCGGCCCGGTCGTGATCGACGACGGGGACGCGGGTTTCTCGGCGACCTCGGGCTGGCAGCCGTACGCCGGGGCCGGTTGGCTGGGCGACATGAGATTCAAGGCGGCGGGGACCGGTGCCGAGTCGGCCTCGTGGAGCTTCGGCGATCTGGCGCCGGGCCGCTACCGCGTCTCGGTGACGTGGGTGGAGTACTCCAATCGCGCCTCCGACGCTCCCTACACGGTGATCGTCGACGGCGCCGCCGGACCGACCCTCACGATCGACCAGCGTCAGGCTCCGGTGGGGTTCTCGGAGGGCGGGCGTCTTTGGCAGGACCTGGGCGGTTCCTTCGACGTGACGGGGGGCTCGCTGCTGGTCCGCCTCTCGGACCTGGCCGGGCCGGCCGGCTCGTACCTGGTGGCCGACGCGGTGCGGGTCGAGCGGATCGCCGACTTGCCCCCGGCGGCTCCCGATGTCGCCGTTTTCGAGGGCGGCGTCAGTGTCGATGATGGCCTCGGTACGGTCGATTTTGGCCGAACCGACGTTGGTGTACCGCTGACGCGAACCTTCAAGGTGCAGAATGTCGGCACATCCAGTCTGGACCTCGGCGTCATCGAGGTGCCGGCCGGCTTCAGCATCACCGCCGGATTCGACGCCTTGACGCTCGCTCCTGGGGCCTCGACCAGCTTCACGCTCCGCCTGAACGGCGCGGTTTTGGGGAGCTACCAAGGGATTGTTCGCTTCGCCACCAATGACCCCGACGAGGATCCGTTCGAGTTCACCGTCACGGGTGTTGCCTCCGAGGTTCGGGTGATCGACGACGGTGATGCGGGGTTCTCGGCGACCTCGGGCTGGCAGTCGTACGCCGGGGCCGGCTGGCAGGGCGACATGAAATTCAAGTCATCGGGGACGGGTGCCGAGTCGGCCTCGTGGAGCTTCGGCGACCTGGCGCCGGGCCGCTACCGCGTCTCGGTCACCTGGGTCGATTACAGCAATCGCGCCTCCGACGCTCTCTACACGGTGCTCGTCGACGGCGCCGCCGGACCGACCCTCACGATCGACCAGCGTCAGGCTCCGGTGGGGTTCTCGGAGGGCGGGCGTCTTTGGCAGGACCTGGGCGGTTCCTTCGACGTGACGGGGGGCTCGCTGCTGGTCCGCCTCTCGGACCTGGCCGGGCCGGCCGGCTCGTACCTGGTGGCCGACGCGGTGCGGGTCGAGCGGATCGCCGAGCTTACGTCTGGGCTGGAATTGTCCGGATTCGCGAACAGTCCGGTTGGTGTGATCTCCAGGTCGATTGCCGTGACTCCGTCGTCAAACATGCCCACCGTGAGCGAAAATTGGGACATGATCCTGACTTCGGAATCTGCGACGACGGCCCCGATTATGGCTCGGGGTAACGAGGTTGTCCGTGGGACCGAAGCGGCGGGTCGAAGGGGCTCGCAGTCAGTGGTTCTTCCGGGTGCTATCGCCCCACAAGATCTCGCGATCACGCATGTTCCAGCGACCGAATCTTCGATCATTCGGGGTCGGACCAGCCCGCCTCGACCGTTCGCGTTGGCTGGACTGATCGGATTCGTCCGTCGTCCTCATCGGTTCCTCTCGACCACCCTCGAAGCACGTGGGGCGAAGGTCGGGCCGGAGAATCCAACAAACTGAATCAAGCCGATTCAATAGGAACTCATCGGCTACTGATCTCGTGCCGAGGGTATGAGACCGGACGGAACGCTGGAGTGTTGCAAGGTCCACGCCTCCAGGTCATCGAACAGGTCAGGCGAGGGGAGTCGCCCGCATCCTCGGCTGCGGCCAATTCTCGGCCTACATTTGACAGAAGCTAGCATACGGACTGGGCCGGTTGGCCGCCGAGCCCCAGCCCGGCCGAATCCCCCGCCCGGACGTAGGCCAACTCGCGGAATTGGTGGATATAGTCTCGTTGGCTTCGTTGGAGTCGTATTAGCGACGTCGGGGATCCGGCTCGGCCATAACGTCTGCAGCATCGAGAATGATTCCGATGAGGGCATACACCTGGGAGACACTGAAGCGGTCCCTGGCCGATGGCGATGAGCCATCGTGAGTGGGAGGCCGCGAGGACGAGGTCGGGTCAACGTGGCTCGGCATGTCATGGGCACCTGGATCCGAGGCAGGTTATGAAAGTATTAATGACGGGCCAACACGGTTACATCGGATCAGTCATGGCGCCTATGTTCCGCGATGCGGGGCACACGGTCCACGGCATGGACAATGATCTATTCAAAGGATGCACGTTTGGCGAAGTTCCGGCGGATTTCCCGTCCAGACGCCTTGACTTACGCGACGTCACCCGGCGCGACCTGGAGGGTTACGACGCGATCGTGCACCTGGCGGCATTGTCCAACGACCCGCTGGGCAACTTCAACCCGGAAAGCACCTACGAGATCAACCACAGGTCCTCGGTCCGCCTTGCCGAACTGGCCAAAGAGGCCGGAGTGCCCCGCTTCCTCTACGCCTCCTCTTGCAGCCTTTACGGCGTGGCGGGAGACGATCCGGTGACTGAGGAGGCCGAATTTCATCCGGTAACCCCTTACGGAGAGTCGAAGGTCCGGGCCGAGCGTGACCTGTCTCGGTTGTCGGGCGAAGGCTTCAGCCCGACCTATCTCCGCAACGCGACGGCCTACGGGCTCTCGCCTCGACTCCGCCTCGATCTGGTGGTAAACAGCCTCGTCGGATACGCCTGCACGACCGGAAAAGTACTGATCCAGAGCGATGGCACCCCCTGGCGGCCCCTCGTCCACATCGAGGATATCAGCCGGGCATTTCTCGCGGTCCTGCACGCTCCTCGCGAACTCGTCCACGACCAGGCATTCAATGTGGGGCGAACCGAGGAAAACTATCGGATCAGCGAGGTCGCCGACCTCGTCCGACTGGTCGTGCCTGGGAGCGAGATCGCCTATGCAGAGGGTGGCGGCCCCGACGCGCGGTGCTACCGGGTCGACTGCGGCAAGATCGCCCGAACTCTGCACGAGTACCAGCCTCGATGGACAGTACGGCAGGGAGTCGAGCAACTCCATGAGGCTTATCGTCGTTACGGACTGACCGCTTCCGACCTCTCCGGGACGAATTATCTCCGCATCAATCGCATTACGAAGTTGCAACGCGAAGGACGGCTTGACTCGTCGCTGCGTTGGCGAGATGACGTGCTCGTCGCGTCGGCCGGTTAACGGCGATCCAGGTCCTGGACCGAGCCATGCCCTATGAGTGTCGTCGTAGGAGCGTGGAGATGGCCCGATCAACCTTCCTTGTGGAGCCTGGCAGGTACGCCGCCGGATCGTTCGTTTTGATTCGAAATGAGAACCGGCCCCGATCATTACGGAGATCCGTAGCGATCGGGGCCGGTCGAGATTTAGCGATATCCAACCAGTTCAGGCGGTGGCGCAGGCCTCAACGGCGATGCGTCCGCCGACCGAAGCTCAGTCCAAGCCAGCCGTCGGGGAGGACAGGGGTGACTTCCACCTGGTTAGGGACGATCGCCACGAGATTTGCGGCCGTATGAGACGCGATCGGTTTGCCCCAGGCGCTCGTCTGCAGGGTGTGGAGATCGCCCGCTTTCGATGATTCCGAGCCCGTGACGGACGGGGATTCAGTCGCCGGTAAAGTGGCAAGGGCCGTCGGGGCGATCGAACCGCCGCTCACCACCGGGGCTGGGATAGGAGCCATGACGCGGGGGCCGGTTGCGGAGGCGTCGAGGGCGGACATCGCCCCGCTCAGGGCCGGGTTCGCCGGCATCTTCAGCTGGAGGACCTGGATCAGCGGCGTATTGGCATAGAGATCGGACGTGTCCGCTTTCATTTCCGACAGGTAGAATCGCCCGGTCGATGCATCGAAGGCCACCCCGCCCAGGACCTTCTGGCCATCGGGTTGCGGGAAGTTCAGCTGCCAGGTCGTGTAGGGCTTCAGGTCCCAGGGATTCTTCTGGCCGTTCTTCACGGCGGCGAAGTCGAGGGCGTCGTAGGCCCACACCTGGAAGGTGTAGTTCCCGCCGACGGAGTGGACGCCCTTGTACGGTCGGTTGGGATCATTGGCGTCAGCTGCTTCACCGTAGTAGTAATTCCCCGTTCCGATCGAGCCGAAGAAGAGCACCGACCGCGTCTGGGGCACGAAGACCGCGTTGAGGCTCGTCACATCCGAGCCGCCGACCGTCGCGTTGAAAAGCGTCGGAGGGTTGCTGTCATAGGTGCCCAGTGTTTGGTGATACTGATCGTAGTAGACGTACGGGATGGCCGGATTGACGCCGGAACCGAGCGTGTTCGGATCGAAGCCGAACGCGGACGGCCCGTAGGATGATCTCGAGATGATACTCAGGGCCGCCTGGCCGGTCAGGTAGGACGACCCGAGGGTGGACTGCCATTCGGTCGGGATCTGCGTCATGTATCCGCCGACGAATCCGCCCCCGAGGTTGCCGACCTGATAGAGCCCGCTGGCACGGGCCGTTGACAGGTTGAGCGAGTCGAGCTTGAAGTGCGAGTCCATCACACTTCCTGTTCCATCGTACGTGTTGAATGCCGTCCCGACGAGCTGCCCGTTGACGACCATCAAGCCTCCGATCGCCTCCATGCCGCCCTGGCTCATCTCCGGCGGGTTGATGGGAAGCTTGGGCAGGACCTTCACGAACGGCTGCAGCACCGAGGCGACGGCGAGGTTGCCAAGGTTGGTGCTGTTGACGATCGAATTCGGGATCGCGATCTCGGCGACGGCCTGGTCCTGGGGATTCCCGACGGCGAAGAGCGAGTTGTTCGCGGGGTTGTATGCCAACGCCGAGCCGCCATACTGGAATGATGAGGCCCCAGACTGTTGGGTGGGGACCCGGAACGCCCCGACATATTCGAGATTCGACTGGTCGAGGATCGGCAGCTGATTCAGGCCAGTTGCCGCCGCGGCGGCGGTGGTGAAGGACCAGCTGAGGGAGGTCATCGCGTTTCCGGCGAGGTCCTTGGCTCCGGCGATGGTCGCGGTGTAGGTGGCCCCGGCCGCGAGGTTCGCCGAGGGTCGCAACGTCGCCGTGTAGGTCGCGGCGTCGTAGGAGAGAGCGGCGGCGACGGCGGCCCCGGATGCGTTCTTGAGCGTGAAGGCGATCGTGCCGGCCTGGACGGCCTCGCTGAAGGTGGCCGTGGGCGCGGTTGCCGCGTTGACGCCGGTCGCGCCGGGGGTCGGTGTCCGTCCCGTCACCGTCGGAGGCGTCGTATCGCTGGGGGTGGCCGGTGCCGTGGTGAACGTCTCTGTGACGGGCGTCACCATCGCGTTTCCGGCGAGGTCCTTGGCCCCGGCGATGGTCGCCGTGTAGGTTGTCGAGGAGGCCAGCGGCGTGGCCGGCGTCAGCACCGCCGTGTAGGTCGCGGCGTCGTAGGAGAGGGTTGCCGCCACGGCGGCTCCGGCGGCATTTTTGAGCGTGAAGCTGATCGTGCTGACCTGGACGGCCTCGTTGAAGGTCGCCTTGGCAGTCACCGAGATGGGCACGTTGGTGGCACTATTCCCGGGATTCTGGGCCACGACCGTTGGCGAGGTCGTGTCGCTGGGGTAGAGCTGGCTGGCGGGCACCACCGCCTTCGGGGTTGTCGGGCTGCTCCACGACAGGCTAGCCACCGCGCTACCACCTTGCTCATAGTACTCCATCCGAATGTCGTACCGCTGGCCCGCCTGCATCGCGATCGTCCCGCTGTTCTCTGTCGCCCCGTGGTTCGTCCAGTTGTTGATCAACAACTTGCCGTCGACCCAGAGTCGGACGCCGTCGTCGCTGAGCGTGTAGAACGTGTATGTCTCGCTCTTCAGGGGCTGCACCTGGCCGGTCCAGCGGGCGCTGAACGTGTCCACCCCAAGGCCGGTCGCGGGCGAACCGCTCCCCCAGTTGAAGTTGACCGTCGGGTCGACCCGGCTGATTACCTTGCCGGTGAAGTCTTGGTTGTCGAAGTAGGTGGCCGCCAGGCCCGTTCCGTTGCCAATCGGCGTCGCCGCGGCGGCGGTGGTGAAGGACCAGCTGAGGGAGGTCATCGCGTTTCCGGCGAGGTCCTTGGCTCCGGCGATGGTCGCGGTGTAGGTGGCCCCGGCCGCGAGGTTCGCCGAGGGTCGCAACGTCGCCGTGTAGGTCGCGGCGTCGTAGGAGAGAGCGGCGGCGACGGCGGCCCCGGATGCGTTCTTGAGCGTGAAGGCGATCGTGCCGGCCTGGACGGCCTCGCTGAAGGTGGCCGTGGGCGCGGTTGCCGCGTTGACGCCGGTCGCGCCGGGGGTCGGTGTCCGTCCCGTCACCGTCGGAGGCGTCGTGTCGCTGGGGGTGGCCGGTGCCGTGGTGAAGGACCAGCTGAGGGAGGTCATCGCGTTTCCGGCGAGGTCCTTGGCTCCGGCGATGGTCGCGGTGTAGGTGGCCCCGGCCGCGAGGTTCGCCGAGGGTCGCAACGTCGCCGTGTAGGTCGCGGCGTCGTAGGAGAGAGCGGCGGCGACGGCGGCCCCGGATGCGTTCTTGAGCGTGAAGGCGATCGTGCCGGCCTGGACGGCCTCGCTGAAGGTGGCCGTGGGCGCGGTTGCCGCGTTGACGCCGGTCGCGCCGGGGGTCGGTGTCCGTCCCGTCACCGCCGGAGGCGTCGTGTCCCTGACTGTGGAAAGATATTCGTCGGCCCCGATGTCGGCCTTGCCGCCCACCGGGCGTGCCTCGCCGTCCCAGTCCATCGGCACGTTGGCCGAGGCAACGATTCGGTCGATGACGTTGGCCTGGGTCTTGGCGTTTGAGATGAGATGGAGGTTACCCGAAGCCGGATTCGCGAACATGTCGGCCGAGGCGGTCAGGTAATTGTTGGCGGCGGCGTAGGTCGCCCCATTACGCGAGCCCAGCGGCGCATCGGTCAGGTTACCCACGATCGGGATGTTCGTTGTTCCGGTGAACCGGACCTCGATCGACTTGGCCGTGTTGCCGTTCGTCAGGATCGAATTATTCTCCACCCTCGTGCCCGGCGAATCCCAGACGATGACCTGGGCGTCCGAGTCGGCCTTGCGGGTGGCGCTCATCAGACCGGGCTGCATGAAGATGAAGTTGTTCCGGATCACCCCACCCTGATGGTCAGACCCACTATTGTCGTAGAGCCCAAAGGCAATCGCCCGGTCGCAGTTGATGAACGTGTTCCCCTCGGCGATTGTGTTGGCCGAGTGATTCCACATCAAGATCGCCGGATTCCACCAATTGCTCGTCGAGGCCGAGTCCGGCACGTGGAAATTTCGGAACATATTGGCGCGGATGATCCAGTTCTGCCCTCCATGGATGTCGACACCGTTGGTGTATCCGATGCCTCCACCATGATCGGTCTTGGGTGTACCGGCGGTGTACTCCATCACGGTGTACTGCACGCTCGAATTGCTGACGCCGACACCGCTAGCGGACAGCGTCCCCTTGATGAACTGCTCTCCGGCGTCGAAGAGCCGTGCGTGGTAAATCTGCACCGCCGATGCGCCAAACTCCCCCTTCAACTCGATCGGGTGGTAGTACACCTGGCCGATCGACAAATCTGCGATCGTCACTCTCTGCGCATTGTAGACCGAGATGCCCGAAGCCACGCCACCGAAGCTCGCGTTATCCATCCCCTTGCCGAGCAGGACCACGTCGCTGAAATTATCCGTCTCTCCGCGGATGGTGACATCCGTGACCGCCCGGTTCTTGCCGATGTAAAGGGTGTTGGAGAGGTTATAAGTCCCCTTCTGGATGACGATCGTCTGGCCGGACTGGAGGTTGCCGACGGCATTCTGGAGAGTGGCATCCGAGTTTACCCAGATGGTATTGGGTCCGGGGGCCGGTGGGGCGCCCAGCGAGGACGCCAGGGTCGTCGGGTCGCCGGTGGAGAGGACCTGGCGGATCTCGAGTTGATCGAACACGGGACGGACGGACGCGTGATGCCTACGGCGAGCTGACTTGGTGGGAATCATGGAGTTCCTTCTTGATGTTTGTAATCGTTAATTTGTAGATGTGCAGGCGAGCCTTACGGGCCGTCACGTGTTGGCTCGCCGACGACGCGCGAAGTTGCCGCGTCGCAGGAGCCTCTACAGGGCACCGCGTCTGGACCTGGACATCCGCGATTGATCTCAATATGTGAGTCTAGAATGCGGAGGCAGGGATGTGGCGATTGGACGATCTTATCGGCGGATTCTCGGCGCGGCAACCCCGGTACAGTTCACAATACTGTATTTTACATAATATTTTATTCAATGTATAGATTGCTACTTGATATGCGCACTCCTTGTATGATTGATGTGATGGATTCGCCATAATCAGGCGAGATTGCACCTTGCGGCATGCCCGATCGGGCGTACTCAACCATCAAGCCACGGTTCACGCCCGCAATGTGGGTAAACGGCAGGAATTGCAAGGTTTTCCCGATTTTACGAATTGTTAATTTTTGTAAACAATTAGCATGAAGATCCTTAATGGATCAGTGATGTTCGCTGGCATTGATGTTTTGCTGTTCTTGAATGTCGGTTCTGAATGAGAGATCAAACTAGTCTCGAGCCTGGTATTTTTTCTCGGCCAGCAACTCGCTTCGCTATTAAATAGCGAACATCTAAGCCACATAACAATGCTAAGTAAGCTGTAATTTGAATTAGAGCATGCGCAACAGATCAAATATTGACGATTCGGCATCGGAAGTCGGATTAACCCGCCCAACGGATCCCAGACTCATGACGCCTATTCTAAAGCGAAGTGATCGCGTGCATACATCGTCCGAAGTTCCGGAGGACGTCACGGCACGCGGCCGATGCCCGGTCGTCCTCAGCTTTGACGTCGAGGCTCACCACGAGATCGAAGCGGCCGCCCGCCTCCGTATCGACCCCGAGGTGGTCTCGCGCCACCGCGGGCGCGTTGCCCCGGCCACCCGCTGGATCCTCGATCAGCTCGCCGAGGGCGGACGTCGGGCGACTTTCTTCATCGTCGGCCAAATCGCACGATCCGATGCCGCACTCGTCCGAGAGATCCACGATGCCGGTCACGAGGTGGCTAGCCACGGTTGGAACCACCGACGGATCCAGACCATGAACCCCGCCGAGTTCCGCGAAGACCTTCGCCGGAGCAAGGACGCACTCGAGCAAGTCACCGGCGAGGCGGTTGTCGGATACCGGGCACCCACATTCAGCGTCGTTCCCAAGACGGCTTGGGCCCTCGACGCGATGGCCGAGCTGGGCTTCGTCTACGACTCGTCGATCTATCCGATACACCACGATCGCTACGGGGTGCCCGACGCCCCTAGGACCCCATTCCTGGCCTCCGGCCACCGGCACCAAATCCTCGAACTCCCGCCCGCGACCTGCCGCCTCCTGGGAGTCAACGTCCCTGTGGGAGGTGGTGGATACTTTCGGCTCCTACCGTCGGCGATTATGCTCCCCGCGATCGATCACGCGGGGCGAACGTGTGACCCAAGCCCGGTGGTCCTCTACTTCCACCCTTGGGAATTCGACCCGGCGCAACCACGGCTGCCCTTGCCTTTATTGAGCCGATTCCGAACCTACGTCGGCATTAGGCGGAGTCGCGGACGGTTGGTCAGGCTGCTCGAACTCCACCCAGCCATCCGGGCGATTGACGAAGCTCGCCGACTCGCGGGCCAGCTTACGATGCTGCCCCAATTCTCACTCGTCGCTGATAACAGGGTCGTGAGCGCTCCAGATAGCGATTCGATCAGTGTGGATTCCCCGGATTCGGGCGAGCTCGACCTCCATCCGTTCGAGCCGAGTCCCCGCTGGTCCCCCGATCCGCTCGCCCCTGGCCACGGGCCGGCCTACCGTGAGGCCGCTCCTTCAACCAGGCTTGATCCAAGATAGTGATTGAGATCAACCAAAGTCTGGGGCTGCTCTGTCGCGGGGACGAAGCGGTCCATCTCCGTTGCGGGGCGTCAATGCGGACAGGCCCTCGCGGTCGGGCTGTTGATAGTCGTCTTCGCGTGGAACGGTCGGGAGAATTATCATTCGGGTGGAAGTACGGCGGGTGCGATGTAAAATCGGCTCAATCGAACAGTTTGTTGCATTCAATGTTGGTGTGCAGGGCCAGCGCACACTAACGTATTGATGCTTTGACGACTTGCATGAGGAAGTCGTTGCTCCATCCGCAGCTTCGTCGCTTCATGGCGACGCTTTGGCGGCCGGGGTGCTGTCTCAGGAGCGAGAGGCTGAATCGGTTCAGCCAGGCCATGTTCTCGCGCAAGAGCTTCTCGCGGATGCGCGACTCGTCCTCGCGATAGGTCACGTCGAGGGTCCAGTGGCAGCCATTCTCCACCCCCCAGTGCGATCGCGCCGCGTGGGCGAACGCCCTGGCGTCCGGTTCCACCGCAAGGCTGCTGAGGAAGTATCGGACCTCGTCGGTGGACTTGCCGTCGCGGACGCTCTCGGAGATCACCACCCCGATCGACTTCAGCCCCCGCCACGCCTGGAACCCCGGCAGGCTCTTCGGCGCTTCCAGCTGGATGCACGTCCGCGACTCGTGGCGGCCGTGGCTGGTCTTCTCGGCCTGGCAGCGGCCGAACGTCTCGCCCGCGAAATCGTCATCCCAACGCCCAAGGACGTGATCGACGACCGCCTGGTGGAGCGTCCCCTGATTCCCTTTCAGGGCCAGGAGATAATCCCCCTTGGCGGCGACGATCGCCCCGGCGATCTCCCTCTGACAGCCCATGGCGTCGATCGTCACCACCGCCCCGGCGACGTCAACCAGCCTCAGCAACTCGGGGATCGCCGTGATCTCGTTGGACTTCTCGTCGCAGGCGACCTGGCCCAGCGACAGCCCGTACTCGCTGGCCCAGACGCTCACCGAATGCAACGCCCCCAGCCCCTTCTTGCGGTCGTGGCTGCGACGCAGCGTCTTGCCGTCGACCGCCAGCGTCGGCCGCTCGACGCCGGTCTCGGCCGCGGCCTCGTCGCGCGACGTCCGCACCCAGGCGGCGAAGCACGCCTGGAACGCCTCGGGCCGGATCGCCATCAGCACACGACGGAATGAGTCCTTCCTCGGGACCCCGTTGGGCAGCGGCAGGACCGACGCGAGCCACTCCTCCTTGAGGGCCGCCCACCGCGCGATCGCCGTCGGCCCCGACGCCCCGGCCAGCCCCGCGATCAAGGCGATCACCACCACCGAGGCCAAGGGATGCTTCCGGTTGATCTCGGAACGTGGGCCCTCCAACTCCCGGAAATGCACCAGCACCTCGTCCAGCCCGAACCGTCGCGAATCCGCCATCGACCACCCCCATGCTCCACCCCAAGAAGCCGCATGGAAGATGGTCTACCCGAACCCAAGCCCCGGCGCAAGCCGTCAAACTCCTCCAAATCTACCCATAAGTGCGCGCCGGCCCTGTGTTGGTGTGCGCCCAGAGGACATCCTCTTTGTAACACGACATGATGGTCTCCATGGGCGGAGAGACAACTCATCCAAGCCACGAGTGACGGCTCATTGTCCGAGGCAATCCAAACAACCTATTAGTTACCTTCGAATCCTTCGATCTGCCAGTCCTGCAAGGCAACCGATACTCCCCTGCCTAGGAAGCGGACGACGGCCGTGAAGTGGTCCTTCCCGTCGCGACGAATTACTGTGCCGACCAGACCCATCAGTGGGCCGCCGAGGATCCGAATTTTGGAACCTACCGGATGGGATGGCTCCGGGACCACTGGAAGACCCGAGCCGAGCACACGGTGGATCTGGCGGAGGTCGCGCTCTAGTCCTTCCTGGTCTCCGACCTCTAGGCAATTCACGAGGCAGTCGGTCCGGTACGCCTCCAGCCGCGCCAGGTCGTCGCCGAGTAGGAAGAGATAGCCGGTGAATAGCGGGACCTGCGAGCGGATCTTCCTCCCTCCGGGAGTACGGCCCTCCTTGATCGCCATCGGCAGGTAGAACGGGACGCGTCGCTCGAGAAGGTGGCGTGCCGCCGATTTCTCTTGCCTCGGCTTGACGTGCAGGCAGTGCCAACGACGTCCGTCCTCCGATTCCAACTCGAACCGAGGGCCTTCAGATGCCCAGAGGTCGGGTGGGTAAACTTCCGGCTCGGATGGGAGGATTGGCATGACGAGCCCTCACAATGATCGGATCCGGGAGGATCCGCCGACGGCGAGCCTTGCGACTCGCGGTGCGGGTCCATGCCCCGATCTTTTTGTAATTATTAAGGTTAGGCGTGATTCAACTTATTAATGAGTCGTACCATATGCGATACCTTAACAGCGCCGTAAGTGCGCGTACATTCGACGCGGGCCGACGTCGCCAAGACAGATTCTAGCCTGCCAAGCCTCCGATCCGCCAGCCCGGGAGCACTTGCCTCAGGGTCAACCCGTCCGTCAGAATCAGACTTCTCTGCGTATGGTGGGAGTTGATTTTGCGGGGCTCCCCACTCCATGGCCCGCGAGCGCTTTCGGGTAGTTTCGACGGATGCTGACGGCTTGAGCTGTGGCGGGGATTCGAGTAGATCATCTTTCATGCGTCTCCACCGGACGGGCGTGTGAGGTGATCGATGGCGGGTCCGTAGCGAGTCGATCCGAACGCGGTCGTGGCACATAATCTATAGTTGAGGCATCTGTAGTCTTCGATCGACCCACGGCATCCGCTGGCCTCGGTGTTAACGATCGTGATGATGACGGTACTCGCCGGAGCATCAGAGCCGACGGCGATTCTACGCTGGGCGGTCATCAAGTGAGTTCCTCTTCGGCGTCCTGAAGTTGTCCCACGGCGAGCCGGGCAAGGACGTCCGCTGCCGTGGGCTGATCGCACCGGCCCCGAGGCTTTCCAGGCGTGCTTCGCTGCCTGGCTCCGTACCCATCGCAATTAGTCGGCGACGACGAACGGTGTCGAGCGGCCGACGATGGCCGTTGACAAGAAGAGCTTGCGGCGAAGCCACGATTGACGGAACCGGCTGGGCGTTGCATTCGGTGAGCGTCTGGGCTGGCGAATACAGCCTTTCGCCGGGAGTGTTCACTTACGCCGAGGAGTCCAACGAGATCGCAATGTCCTACGACGTCCTGAAGTTAATGGACGTCGCCGGCGGGGTTGTAATGATGGACGAGATAGGATCTCAGAAGGAGATCGGCGTGGCCGACGCCTTGTTGGTCGCCGCCGTGACAAACATCGGAGTCTCGCTCATCCACTGGCACCATTTTGATAGTGGTCACCTCGCCCTTGGACAATTCGGCCGTCCCGGTTTTCTTAAGAGGTATCATCGAATGGCTCAATCGATGACGAGTGTCGGGTGCGTTGACTCAATGCATCATCATGGCGATCGTAAAGTATACATCTCGACATCAAACGCGATCGAACAGCGGCCGTTTCGAGCGACCTGTTGCACTTCTATGGAACCCTTTTCAGAGGGCATCGATGGTTTTTGAAGTGATCCAGGGATCTCGCACCGATCATCGCGATGTAATACGAGCGGTCGCCGAACAAAAACAATATCGGCATTAAAAACTGGTGTTGCGGCATCGAAGTTCATCGGTTTGATGCGCAAACCATTTCTCAGCAGCGATTTAAATCAATATTCCCGTTTAGGATCGCCGATTCGATAACTTCCCGAAGTCATGATTCGCTCGGGACCGCCCTGTAGTTCCACTTCGGCAGGATCTCGTCGAACACGATCTTCATGTCCTCCTTGAACCCTGCCGCATACTTCCGCCCCGTCTGGTACACCTTCTCCAGGATGTCCACCGTCACCCGCAGCCCCGTGCTCGTGCTCGCCTTCTCCATCAACTCCTTCACCAAACCCACGCTCTCGAAGATCACGCCCTGGCAGGCTCGGGTCAGGTGCGGGAACAGCCGATGCTCGATCGGGTTGTATTTCGAGCAGTACGGCGGGTAGTGCGCCACACGGATCTCGATGCCGAGCCGATCGACCAGACCCTGGAGGTCCTCCTTGAACAGGTACTGGCTCGCACTGTTGCTGCCGCCGCCGTCGCACAGCAGCAAGATCGAGGTCGCACGGGGATAGCGGGCTCGGCCCTGGCCCTCCCACCACCGCTCGATGCTGTCGCAGGCGAACTCGCCCGTGTCGTGGCTGGTCCCCAGGTTCACATGGCCGTCGTTCTCCTTCACGTCGTACAGCCCGTGGGGGATGACCACACCCTCGGCGAAGCTGGGGAAGTCATGGTCGAACGTCCCAATGACCCCTTGGGTCAGGAGGTGCCCGGCCCGGTAGAAATTGCCGATCAACTCCTTCTTCTTGGTGTCGATGCTCACGATCGGGTTGTCGGTCCCGAGATACTCCCCCTTCAGCCGGGCGATGTTCTCGAACTGCTGGTTGCGGTCGGGATGCCCGCCCATCGCCCTGGCCTTCTGGGCCTTGCGGGTGACGTAGCCGTGCTTCTTGAGCAGTTGCTTGACCACCGGCACGCTGACTGGGGTGCCCGCCTCGGCCAGGTGGCCGGCGATCTGCTCATAGTTCAGGTCGGTCCAGCGGACCCCCTGCCGCATCGGGTCACCGGCCGTGCGATCCCGGAGCACCCGGAGGAAGTTCTCCTCCAGGAGCGGGATGGAGCCTATGCACGGCTTCGGGCCGCCCCTTTTTTACGAACCCGATCGCCGAGCCCGTCAGGGAGTCGATCCAGGTCCTGTTGGCCCTGGCGGATCGTCTTGGGATCGCAGCCCAGAAGCGTGGCGATATATTCGGTGCCCCCATGGCCGAGCTTGGCGGCCTCGATGGCCGCATATCGCCTGCGGTCCTTCTCCGAGAGCGAGTCGTGGAACATCCGCATCGAATGCTCGATCTCGGGGCTGTACGTCATGGCTGGGCGTCCGTTGCGAGGTCGTGATCGTCCTGGCTACGGTTATACGATGCCGAAGGCGTATCGGGAAGTTATCGAATCGGTGGTCCTTAATGATGGCCGGGGCTTAAGCGTTATCGAGAAACCTTCCGAGGTCATCATAAAGATCACGAGCCGTTGCATAGCGGCGATCTGGTAATTTTTCGAGGCATCTCAGGCAGATCGCTTCCAGCATCGGAGGAACGTCGGGACGTAGGAGACTGGGCGGGATCGGCTCGTCCTCGAGTAGAGCCCGGATCATATTCAGCCGATTCTTGCCGAGAAAAGGCGGCCATCCGACAAGCAGTTCGTAGAGAATAATCCCGAGGGCGTAAACGTCAGCTGTCATCCCGCATTTCCCCGAGCCCTCTCGGACCTGCTCGGGGGCCAAATAGGGTGGCGTCCCGACCAACGACATTCCGTCGAATGACTCATCGCCCTCGTCAAACAGTCTGGCCAGGCCGAAATCGATGATCATGGGGATCGAACCGAGATCGTCGGGAGACTTGGAAACAGACGGGCAGAGCATGATGTTTCTGGGCTTCAGATCGAGATTTAAGACTCCTCGGTCATGCACGTGCCCGATCGCCCCGGCAATCTCTCGGACCAACCGTGAGGCTTGGCGGGACGTGATGGTCTGATCCTTCAACAGCCAGTCGGCTAACGTTTCTCCCTCGACATAATCCATTGCTAAATAAGGGATCTCGGCGACGATTCCAGCCCCGTGGACCCGGATGATGTTGGGATGGTCGAGACGCGAGACCATTGTCCCCTCGAGTTCAAACCTTCGGAGTCGTTCGGGATCGTCGATCGTCTCCGGGAGGGCTACCTTGAGGGCCACGAGACGGTCGAGATTCGGATCGGTCGCCAGATAAACGATACTTGACGCCCCCCGATCGATCTCGTCGAGGATCTCGTAGCGGCCGAATGGGCCTGAGAGAGGACACGGATCGCTCGCTCGACGATGTTCCTGCGTCAACTCTTCGAGCAACTGGAGCAACTCGTATTCATCGGCGCCTGATGTAGCCTCGTCCCTCGGAGACCCCAGGTGGGCCGTACGATCGGGCAGTGGGCAAACGCTGCCCTTCGGGGTTTCCCTCGCGGTCGCTCCGGCTGGAGACGGTGTTGGTACAGCAATTTCCGAAGTTTCATCGAAGGAGGAGAGCAAGGCGATCAATCGCCCTAACAACAGGTCACTCCCTTCTTTTCGCATTGGACGAAATCTTTCTGTTTAGGAATCGATGAGATGGCGGCGATTCCTAAGGAATGAAGACATCGTTCCCCCGGGGGATTTTCGGCGATCCACGATCCTCACCCAATCCTGACCTCGCGTCTGGGAAAGCCGGGATGGAGATGACACTCCAAAATCGATGGGTCTCTAGTTCGGATGCTCGAATTTATCCGCCCAATTACCGTCCCCGCGGACAGAATCATGCTACTCCGAAGATCGAAGAACTGTATGGCAAATTCGTAAGCGCAAGCGATTCTGACGGAACCAATACGACCTACGGTGACTGAACGAGACAAGCACAAGCGGAGTGTGTCTGAAAAAGTACTTCAACTCGGCACGCAGCGGCTTCTCAATCCGAGGTCACCTTCAGATCCCGACGGAGCTTCTCGACGGTCCGTAACCAGATCTTGCGCGCCGCGACCGACGAACATCCCAGCCGCTTGCCGATCTCGCGGTAGGTCCGACCTTCCTGCGATCGCATCGTCACGGCCAGCCTGTCCCGCTCCGGAAGTCGATTCAGTCTCGCCTCGAGCCGCTGAAGGTCTTCCTTACCGGAAATGGTCTCGCTCGGGATCTCCGCCGGTGTGGCGATCTCTAGACCCGCAACCGCGTGATCCCCATGCGCGGTCAGCGATACTTCACGACCGACCTCTCGCTTCATTGAGGCGCGATAACGCCTCGTGAAACTCTTGAGGTTGTTCATCATCATCCGGATCAAGAGAGCCTTGAATTCCTCGTCGGAGAGGCCTTCAAAGCGGTAGTACTCCCGATAGACCTCGGCGAACGTCTCCTGAACGAAGTCGGAAGCATCTGCTTTAGACTTTAGGTCAGGGGCTAGGCTTCGATCGGCGAGGATCTTCAGGTAGGCCTGGTAACTCCTGATGGCTTCATTGACGATCGGCTCCCACGTTTCTTCTTCTCGACTGCGGCCTTCCGATCCGTGTGGATTTCGTCCCACCGATCTAGATTGGGGGTAGTCGTGGTTGTTGGCGCGGAAGGTCATCTGCTTAACGGCACACGTGTCGCGCATCGAAGAGCCTCACTCAACATGGTGGGGGGATTCTAGGCGATGACTCGCCTGCCAGACGATTAGGGTCCAACTCCTCTCACACAATCCCCCGGCCATCGGGGTAATTCACTCTCACTCCTACTCCAGAATAAGTAGGTCGAGTCAAGTCGCCGTTCAAGTGACACTACATCGTCCCTTGGATCTAAGCAGACTTGCATGGAGTGGAGCAACGGGAAACTTAGACGCTGTTTGTTTTTCCTAGTTATGCTTTTCGTGCCGTAAAATTACCTTTGCGATTAATAGGCGTAATCATCCACTCCCCGAATGCGATTTGGCTTTCGGGCCCGTTCGATGAATCCTCTTCGGCGATCCCATCCCGCCAATCACCCCCGAGAAACTCGTCTTACTTCCGGAGAGTCTTCGCGCGATAGTGTGGGCCACTATCGATCACTACCGATCACATATCGGCGACATCGAGGCGGATTACCACCGTGGTGGCGACTCGGGTCAGCGCTTCGAAACTTGTTCGGTTCATAAGTCACCCCCAACATCTCTAGGGGTGCTCACCCCCGCCGCTCGGCCCCACCGCAGAGGTGGCTGGCGGTGGGGTCGATCGTCCGACGAGTCGGGGCGTCGATGGCGTCATCGACCGGCCAGGGTTCGGTGATCGTGAGCGACCCGATCAAGAGGAGCAGGCCCCTCCGGGTTCCTCGCCGGGACAGTCAACCCGAACACCGAGGCTGGCGAGCAGGCCGCCAAAGACCGAATCGAGCCGAGGATCGAAAACAGGATCGCCATGCGAACGGCCGGAAGCCGTCCATGGTTTTCGTGAATCTCCCCTCGCAGACTCGTCGTCGAAAATCTCGGGGATGCACTTCAGGGCGTGGCGGGCCAGCCTTTCAATGGCTCCGGGGTCGGATGGCCTTCGACGATCCGATAGCCCCCTCCGCGTTTGAGCCCTCGGTGAACCTCGATGGTCCCACTTGGCCAGTGGACTTTCACCTCGGAGGTCGAGTCCTCGGGACCGGACCCCAGGCCGAAGTGGAGCCTGGGATCGTTCGCCGAGAGGAAGCTGCTTCCTCCGAGCCTCCAGCCGGTCTGGGATTTCCTGCCCGAGGTCACCTGAACCCGAGTCCCGATCCCGTCCCGGTTCGACTTCGTGCCTTCCAGGCGGATCGTCAGCGAGGCTGTCTTGCTGCCCGGCCCGGTCCCCAGGTTCCGGAAGAAGGCGAGAGGGCCGGCTTGCGCGAGGATCAAGAGATCCTGGCGGCCGTCGTTGTCGAGGTCGCCCAGGGCCAGCCCTCGGCCGACCCGAAGGCTCGACCAGCAGTCACCGGCCTCCCGGGAAAGCTCGGAGAATTTGCCGCCTTCCTCACCGAGGTAGAGCTGCGCGGGCATCGCGTAGGGGATATTGGGTCGGAAGTCGTTGACGTGTCCGTTGGCGGTAGCCAGGTCGATCCGCCCGTCATCGTCGGCATCGAGGAAAGCGGTCCCGAACCCCAGGACGTGTCGGCTCGGGATCAGCAGTCCGGACGGCCCGGTCCGGTCTCCGAATGAGCAGCCTCCGACATTCTGGAAGAGGGAGGTCGACTCGCCGTAGAAGTTGGTCACGGCCAGGTCGGGCCGACCGTCGCCGTCGACATCGCCGCAGGCGACCCCCATCCCGGCCTGATAACCCCCTTCGCCGCTGGCCCCGGCCCCCGAGGCCAGGCCGACCTCCTCGAACCGGAGACCGCCAAGGTTCCGGTAGAGGAAGTTCGCGGTCATGTCGTTGGCGACGTAGATGTCGAGATGACCGTCATCGTCGAGGTCGACCAGGACGACGCCCAGACCTCGGCCGTCCTTGTCGACGATTCCGGCCTCGTCCGAGACGTCGACGAAGTGGCCCTCGTCGTTCCGGAAGAGTCGGTCGGGCTCGGCCTCGAAGGCCCGGGGGACGCAGTAGAGGTGCGCCCCCGGCCGCTCGGGGTCGGGGCAGGGGCTCGAGGTTTTGGGGTCCCACCGGAGGTACTGGCAGACGAACAGGTCGAGATCGCCGTCGCCGTCGAGGTCGCCGAAGGCCGCCGAGGTCGGCCAGCCCCGGTCGCCCCCCAGCCCGGCGCGGTCGGTCACGTCCTCGAAGGTCCCGTCACCCTTGTTCCGGTAGAGGGCGTACGATCCGAACCGGGTGACGAACAGATCGGGATGTCCGTCATTGTCATAATCGGCCACGGTGACCCCGTGGCCGAATCCCCTCCGGGTGGTCGCCAGGCCTGCGCCGTTGGTGACATCCTCGAAGGTCGCGTCGCCCCGGTTCCGGAACAGTCGGTCCCCGCCCCCGGGCGATTCGGAACCTCCGGGAAACTTGCCTCCCTGGACACAATAAACGTCGAGCCAGCCATCGCCGTCGAAGTCGATCAGGCCGACGCCACCTCCCATCGTCTCGGGGAGCCTCCGGAGCGGTGTCTGGTCGTTCTCGTAGGTGAAGATCATCCCGCTAGCCTCGGCGTCGTCGCGGAAGGTGGGGACGGGCTTCGAGGGGGCAGGGGGGAGGCTCCCGACGACGGGCGGCCGGACCTGGATCAGGTCGGCCAGGGTCTGGCCTGCGATTCCCGACGGCGTCGACTCGGGCGGGGCAGGGCGGGCCAGGGCCGAGCGAGCCTCGGGATCGTTTGGGACCTGCCGGGCCCGGAGTTGCCACCAGCTCCGGGCCTCGAACTCTCGGCCCAGCGTCTCGGCGGTCCGAGCCAGTTCGTCGGCCATGCTTGAATTTTCGGGCGTGACCTCGCCCATCAGTTTCTCATACTCGTCGCGGGCCCGATCCAGCTCCCCCTTCCGGGTCCGGTAGCGAGACACGAGGTCGGCCTGGCCTTCGAGTGCCGCAAGATCCGCCAGCCGACCCCAGGCCGAGACGTCGCCGGGCTCGGCTTCCACCCGGGCTTCCAGGGCCTTGCGCTCGGCGTGGTCATCCCCTTCGAGGGCGGCAAGCCGTGCCCGGATCTCGGCGACCTCGGCCTTTGAGAATCCCGAGGCCGGCAAGTGGGGCAGGGCTCGACCGGCCTCATCGGGGCGACGGCTCGCCAGGGCCCAGTCGAGCCGGGCTCGCCAGACGTCGGGGTCATCGGGCCGACGCTTCTCGGAGCGGTCGAGCCAGCGGTCGGCCTCCTCGAACTCACCGAGCCGGATGGCCAGATCGGCCCGCCCGAGCCAGACCCGGTCATCCTCGGGCGAATCCCGCTCCATCTGGTCGAGCCGCTCGCGGATCGGACCAATCGGCATCGGCTGTGAATCCAGGAGCCAGAGGGCCTTGAGGATGGCCACCGGGTCACGGTCGACCGACCATCGGCGGCGGAGCCGCGAGGCGATCTCACGACCCCGTCCCGAGAACAGGAGGACCTGCTCCATCAGGCGGCCCGCCTCGTAACCGACCGCGTCGACCCGGCGTTCGAGCCCGGTCAGGCTCGATTCGGCCTCGGCGAGCTTGCCCCGTTCCAGGGCGAGCTTGCCCCGAGAAAGCCTGGTCCGGACCGACAGGGGGGAGTCGGTCGGGACCTTCCCCCACGCCTCGATCGCGGCGTCGGCGTGGCCGAGGGTCGATTCGCAGAGACCAAGCCGATACTCGACCTTGTCGCGACCCGGCCAGCGCTCGGAGAGCCTCGCCAGCCGGTCGCGGGCCGCTTCGAGCCGCCCCGAGGACATCTCGCCCGACGCCCGCTCCAGCTCGCTCGAGAACCGCCACTCGTCGACCGCTCGGGCCACGCCCCAGCCGACCAGGGCCAGCCCCAGGGCGATCGCCAGCCCGATCAGGGCGGCCCGGCGGTTCATCGGGACAAACACGACGAGCCTCCTCACGGGGTAGTCGGGCTCGAGGCTTCTCCGGTCGACGGCGGGGACGAATTGGCGACCGCCGCCGCTCCCAGCCCCGCGAGCAGGTCGACCAACCCATGCCAGAGGAGCCGGGCCGATCCCGAGGCGGCCAGGGGATCGCCGGTCTTGCCGACAGGGAAGAGGATGGCCCCGACGATCTCATAGAGGCAGGCGCCCAGCGCGGCGCCGATTAGCCCGCCGATCGCCGCCCGGACGGCCAGGTCCCGGCCCCCCGAGCCCATCCCGAAGGCCAGCCCGGCGGCGGCCCCGATGAGGGCCGCCACGCCCGAATGGGCCACGAGCGAAGGGATGATGTCCTGGGAATTCGCGTCGGTCAGGACTTGGAAGGCCGTGAAGAGGCCGAACGATCCGGCCGCTCCGAGCGCACCTCCGAGCAAAAGTCCGCTCAGCCCGGCCAGCCGGGCCATCCGGACCGGGCGAACGGTCAGCCCGCCCGCGAGTCCCAGGATCAGCCCGAGGATGGCCCCCTGAACCCCGTGGGTGAGGGCTGCGTTCTTGACGATCACCCGGTTGATCCCCGCCATGTCGACGGTCTCCGAGAGCGGATCCCGCACTTCCTTGGCCCGGAACTGGTCGACCGAGGCCTCGCCCGTCACCCAGGTCAGAGGTGAGGCGAGCAGGCCCCCGAGCAGGGCCGCGACCCAGAGTCGGTGGGCCGAGGCTGTTCCCGCCGGATGATCCGGCCCGGTGTTGCTGATAGTCATCGCCAACCTCGCTTCGGTATTGATCGCGCGCACCGCGGGGTCGATGGGGCCGATAGACCCCCGCCTCGTGACCGAACCGGGTGTGTATGTGAGGCTTTCATTATCGGCGATCGCCCCGCCGGATCAATGCCGGAGACCACCGATAGGTCGCCTCGTATTCATGTCGACCTGCCATTGTAGGAAAGTGCGGCGATAAGTCCTTGACCGTTCCTCCGAGATTGTCGATAAACGGATCGGGGCAATGTCCGATCTCTGAATATTCCCTTGGTACCTCTTTTGCGGCGCAAGTGAGTCGATCCGTGCGAGGGTCGTTCTCACAACGTCCATCGTTGCGATTTCGCGACTAGGCCGCTGGCCGAATCGTGATCGTTTTCGCTCAAGTCGCCGGACCTGTCCGGTTATGTGTGCTTACGCATTTCTTAACTCACCTTCTTCAAGAGGTCGAGGCTCTCGATGTACCGAGTCCGCATCAGTCGTCGTTCGTTACTGACCTCCGCCCTGGCCCTCACGGCCGGGATGTTGCACGCCGGCTGCGGGGGGAGTGAGGAGTCGGCCAAGGAGATCAGGGAGGCTGATCCCTCGGAGAAGGCCAAGGAGTCCATGGACTATTACAAAAACAACATGCTCAAAAAGAAGAAGTCCAAAAATTAACGACTTCGACTTCGTGCTTCGGCCTCCCATGTCTTCGCCAGAAGCATTTCATTTCATACCCCAAGTCACTCGCCCCGAGGTACGTCCATGTCTCAACGTCCGATGATTCGTCGCGGTTTCACGCTGATCGAACTGCTGGTCGTCATCGCCATCATCGCGGTCCTGATCGCCCTCCTCTTGCCGGCCGTGCAGGCCGCCCGCGAGGCCGCCCGCCGGGCCCAATGCGTCAATAACTTGAAGCAGATCGGCCTGGCCCTGCACAACTACCACTCGACCAATGATGTCTTCCCGCCGGCCGCCGCGGCGTCGAACACCCCGTACAATGCGGGCTGTGTCGCCTGGATGGGCTGGAGCGCCCAGGCTCTGATGTTCAACTACATCGAGCAGACGGCGGTCTACAACTCGATCAACTTCATGATCGACCCGATGCAGTCCAACGCCGGCAACGGGGCCAACACGACCGGCCGCAACGTCATCGTGGCCTCGTTCCTCTGCCCCTCCGACGGGAACGCCGGCAAGGCCTTCATCAACAGCTATTATTCCAGCACGGGCACCACCACCTACTCCAGCGGCACGGTGGACAACACGAATTGCAAGGGGGGCTCGCAGGGGTCTTCCGGGCTCTTTGCCTACGCGACATCTTATGGGATCCGGGATTGCACCGACGGCTCCTCCAACACCGTCGCCTACAGCGAGGGATTGGTCGGCGACAGCGCCGCGACCATCAGCCGGCCGAAGGTTACCGGGGTAAATCTGCCCGACGGTTCGGGATTTCAGGTCTACAATGCCGCCACAAATCCGGCCAGCCTCCTCGCTTCGCTCCAGCAGTGCACCACGACATTCGCCACGGCCAAGGATGGCGCCGGCCTGAGCGTCAACCGTGGCTGGTTGTGGGCCTGGGGCGCCGACACGATGACGATGTTCAACACGATCGTCCCGCCTAGCTCCACTCAGTATCCGTGGGGCCAGTGCCGTTTCGGCTGCGGAACGTGCGGAACGTACTCGGCGGACCATTCCAACATCACCAACGCAAACAGCAATCACCCGGGCGGGGCCAATGTCCTGATGGGCGATGGGAGCGTCAAGTTCATCAAGAGCACCATCCAGCCGAACATCTGGTGGGCGCTCGGTACCCGGACCGGTGGCGAGGTCATCAGCGCCGACCAGTTCTGAGGCTAGACCCAGTCTCACCTCCCCGGTCACTTTTAACCAAGGGCGGCTTCTCGCGATCGCGGGGGCTCGCCCTTCGCTCGTTTTCCAGGATGTCCTATCCTCTCCATGAGTGTCCGGACATTCCGCGACGGGTGGAGGTCGACAAAGTGGCGGACGAAATGACGGCCCGGCGACTGATCTGGGTCCCGATCATCCACACGCCCGAGGACATGGGTCGACTCAAGGGGGCCGTCCAGGCCGCGCACGCCCGGGGCCGAGGCGGGCGATCCGGCTGGGAGGCGTATGCTCGGGCGGCCTCCGACTTCTGGCAAGAGGCTCGGCGGCTCGTCGAAGGCTTCCCCGTCGACTTCGCGAAGGTCCGGCTCTATCAGGATGCCTTGCCGGCCTGCGGTTACGAGGAGAAGATCGTCCGCGAGCTGGCTCACGCGGGCGGGGCAAACTACAGGCTCCTGGTCGACCTGATGGCCCGGGGCGCCATCTTGACCGGGACCGAGTCGCCGCAACTCCTGGTCCGAGAGTACGAGCTAGCCCGCGAGACCCTCGCCGGGAAGGCACCGGCCGACCATGCCGAACGGGCCGCGGCCCTGCTCGAAGAACGCGACCGGTTCATCGCCCAACGGATCGCCGAGACCCTCCGGTCCGATGAGATCGGTCTGATTTTCCTGGGCCGAGCCCATTCGCTCGAAGGGCGATGGCCCGAAGGCATCGTCCTGGAACGTCTCGACCCGGTGAAAGCTTCGCCCTAATACGGACGGATCGGGCCGACGTGTCCTATGCTGGGAGATGGGAGGCTCGGCGATGCCGCCGGGATGGAATCTCCCACGCCCTCGGGCGATCGCGTCGAAAGCGAGGCATCGGTGTCGAAATCCAGCGCGAATGACAAGGACGGCGAAGGCGCCGGGCCCGGCGACCTTGGAGGATTCCTCGGGGGCCTGGGCACCCTGATCGGCCGGCTTTCCGAGCTGGCCGAGAAGGGCAAGGACCTCCAGGAACTCAAGGAGTTCGGGGCCGAAGGCGGACCCAAGGGGGTCTACGGCTTCACGATCCGGACCGATATCAACAAGGGTCGAGGGGGCGACGGAGGCGTCAAGGTCGAGCCGTTCGGCAACGTCGCCAAGGACGCCAAGACTGGTCGGGCCACCGTCCGAGAGGTGACCGAGCCGCCGGTTGACGTCTTCGAGGAGACAGGGCATGTCCTGGTCGTGGCCGAGTTGCCCGGCATCTCCGACGAGGATATCAAGCTCGAGCTCCGCGATGACGTCCTGGAGATCCTCGCCGAGCGCGGACCCAAGAAGTACCGCAAGGAAGTCCTCCTGCCGGCCAGCTTCGAGGCCGAGTCCATGACGAGTTCCTGTCGGAACGGCGTCCTCGAGATCAAGCTGGCACGGTAAGCGGGGGTCCCGATCGATGGCAACGGCGGACGAAGTCGCAACACATCTCAAATTAAAGGTCTCCGAGGCGATGCCCAAGGATCTGGGCCGAGGCCTCGCCCGGCTCGATCCGGCCGACATGGCCCGGCTCGGCCTGGAAGTCGGCGACGTGGTCGAGGTCGTCGGCAAGCGGTCGACCGTCGCCAAGGCAATGCCCGCCTATAAGGAACACCGGGGCCAATCGAGGGTCCAGGTCGACGGCGTCACCCGCGAGAATGCCGGGGCCGCGATCGACGGCTCGGTCGAGGTCCGCAAGGCCCAGGCCCACCCGGCCAGGAGGGTCGTCCTGGCCCCCACCTCGATCACCCCGGCCGAGCGCGACCTGAAGTACATCGGGGGGCTGCTCGATGGCCTGCCCGTGGTGACCGGCGACCGGGTCAGGGCCACCCTCTTCGGCAACAAACCCGCCGACTTCAAGGTGACCGCGACCACCCCCCCCGGCCCGGTCGTGATCAACCCGACGACCGAGCTGGAAATCGGCCGAGGCTCCGCCAAGGGATCCCCGGCCAAGGAAACTTCGGACGGCCCTCGGCCGCTCTCCTACGAGGAAATCGGCGGCCTGAAACGCGAACTGCACCGGATTCGCGAGATCATCGAGCTACCGCTCCGCTATCCCGAAGTCTTCGAGCGGCTGGGGATCAGCCCACCCAAGGGAGTCCTGCTGCACGGGCCGCCCGGCTGCGGCAAGACCCTGATCGCTCGGGCGGTGGCCCATGAGACCGACGCCAAGTTCTTCACGATCAACGGCCCGGAGATCATCCACAAGTTCTACGGCGAGAGCGAGGCCCACCTCCGGAAGATCTTCGAGGAGGCGGCCAAGCAGGCCCCCAGCATCATCTTCCTTGACGAGATCGACGCCATCGCGCCCCAGCGTGACAAGGTGGTCGGAGATGTCGAGAAGCGGGTCGTGGCGCAGCTCCTGGCCCTGATGGATGGCCTGAGTCGTCGGAAGGGCGTGATCGTCCTGGCCGCGACCAACCTGCCCAACGCCCTCGATCCGGCGTTGCGTCGCCCCGGCCGATTCGATCGCGAGATCGCCATCTCGATCCCCGATCGGGACGGCCGAAAGGAGATCCTCGAGATCCACAGTCGAGGGATGCCGCTGGCCCCGGATGTCGACGTCACCCATCTGGCCGCGATCACCCACGGGTTCGTCGGGGCCGACCTGGAAGCCCTCTGCCGGGAAGCGGCGATGCTCTGCCTCCGACGCCTCCTGCCGGCCATCGACTTCGGCTCGGGCCAGATCCCCTATGAAACACTCCGGGCGCTCGAGGTCCGAATGGACGACTTCGAGGGGGCACTCCTGGAGGTCGAGCCATCGGCGATCCGCGAGGTCTTCGTCGAGATCCCGAACGTTGGCTGGGACGACGTGGGGGGTTTGGAGCAGGCCAAGCGCGAGCTGATCGAGTCGGTCGAGTGGCCCTTGAAACATCCCGAGGCCTTCGCCGCCGCGGGGGTGAAGCCGCCTCGCGGGATCCTCCTCTCGGGGGCCCCGGGTTGCGGCAAGACTCTCCTGGCCAAGGCGGTCGCCAGTCAGACCCAGGTCAACTTCATCTCGGTGAAGGGACCGTCGTTGTTGTCGAAATATGTCGGAGAGTCCGAGCGAGGGGTCCGCGATATCTTCCGGAAGGCCAAACAGGCCGCCCCTTGTATCATCTTCTTCGACGAGATCGACGCGCTGGTCCCCGCCCGGGGTTCGGGAGGGTCGGACTCGGGGGTGACCGAGCGGGTCATCGGCCAGTTCCTCGCCGAGATGGACGGCGTGGAGGACATGAACGGCGTGCTCGTCCTGGGCGCGACCAATCGCCCCGATATCCTCGACCCGGCGTTGCTCAGGCCCGGCCGGTTCGATATCCAGCTCGAGATTCCCCTGCCCAATCTGAGCGGACGGGGTGAAATCTTCCGGATCGCCCTGCGCGAGAAGCCGGCGGCCGGAGACATCTCGATCGACGACCTGGCGAGCCGTTCCGAAGGGTTCACCGGGGCCGAGATCCAGGGCCTCTGCACGACGGCGGCCCGCTCCGCGCTCCGAGCGGCCCTGGAGCAGTCCGGGGGCGATCCCGAAACGATGCCCCCCATCTGCATCACCCGGGCTCAACTGGATGTTGCCCTTGACGAGGTCAAAGGCCTTTCCCACCGCCCAGCTTGACCGCTGGGTACCTGGCGCCGAATAGCCGGGCGGGTCTCTTCGCCCCCCGTCCGGCTTACGGTGACCTGTTCTCCCGGCGGTTGACCGGGGCTCGGCCGTCTGATTAATCTTACGGTATGGAGCGAATCGGAGTTTATTTATACGGGTTCATTCCCGGCGGTCCGCCTCTGGACCTCGACAACCTGGCAGGGGTTGAAGGGGCCGGCACGGTCCGGGTGGCCCAACTGGGCGGGGCTTCGGCCGTGGTCGGCGAGGTCTCGGTCGACGCCTTCGAGGCCGCGATGGCCGAGGGTCCCGACCCTGCCTGGTTGATCCCACGCGCCCTGGGTCACGAACGGGTCCTGGGTGCTATCCTGGCCCGATCGGCGGTCCTCCCGGCTCGATTCGGATCGCTTTTCTCCTCGGACGCGGCGCTGGTCGATCTGGTGGCCGGGCATCTCGGGGCGATCGGCGAGTATTTCGCCCGGATCGGAGACCAGCGCGAATGGTCACTCCGCGGCTATCTCGACTCCGAGGTGGCCACCGGGCGAGTCCTCGAGAACGACCCGATCCTGGCCAAGCGGGTAGCCGAACTACCGGACTCTCCAGGAGCCCGGTATTTCCGCGAGAAGAAGCTTCGCGAGGATGCTCGGGTCGTGGCCCGGAGGGCGGCCGGAGCGGAAGCGGCGGCGATCCGTCAGGCAATCCGCGAGGTCGCCAGCGATGCCCGGTCGCTCCCGCTGAGGGCCCCAGAGGCCTCGGGCCGGGAGATGGTCCTCCATGAGGCGGCGTTAATCGCCCGAGGTCGCGAATCTCAGGCCCTGACCGCGGCCGGGGTGGCCTCGGAGGCGGCCGGTGGGCTCCTGACGCTCGAACCTTCGGGACCCTGGCCTCCGTTTCATTTTTGCCCGGACCTGAGCGAGATCCCGAGATGACCGGCGGTTGCCTGGCCTACGCGATCGCCCGGGCTCGCGGACCCGATGCGCCGAGCTTCGAGGGCCTGTCGAGATTCGAGGCCGAGGGCTTGGCGATCTTGCACGGGCCTTCGATCGACGGGCCGCTGACGGTCGACCTGTCCCGCGTCGAGGCCTACGCCGCTGCGGTCGATCGGATCCACCATCGAGAGACGATCCTGCCTCTCCGCTATGGCTGCGTGGTCGCCTCCGAGGAGGGGCTGGCGGGCCTGATCCGCCAGCATCGAGACTCCTGGATCTCCTCACTCGATGAGGTCGAGGGTTGCGACGAGATGGGACTTCGGCTCCTGCTGGACACCCCGATGGCCCGCCCGCCCGAAATTCCCAAGCCCCGGTCCGATGTCGACCGCGACCGGCCGGGGTTGGCCTACCTCGCTTCGGTCCGCGCCAGGATCGAGGAAGAGCGCACGAGGTCGGACGGTGCGACCCAGGTCTCGGATTCGATCCGCGATGCATTGGCGGGGCTCAGCAGGCGATCCGTCATCGAATTGCCCGGACCCGGCCGCGAGCGATTGCTCTCGCTCTCCTTCCTGGTCCCTCGATCGGGCCTCGGTGCGTTCGCTGACACCGTCAGGAATCTGTCTGGCCGGGTACCCGGAAAGCTCCTCTTGACCGGGCCGTGGCCCGCGTACAATTTCGTCGGCGATGATCTAATCGCAAGGTGAATGCTCAAAATAAATTTATTGTATTAATGATTTTATAATTTATTGTTGGCCGTCGCTTTGCAGGATGTTTCTCGGAAACCTGACCGCCATTTTATTTCTCCCGTAGTCGCTCATCACTCATTCCGCGCACTACGGTGAATGCAGAGCGAGGCGGACGTCTTGCTCAACTCGCCTCAATGTCGAGGCGTAGCACAAGCACCCCATGATGAAGTGGAGACAGTGCAATGGCGAAGGTCACCAAGTCCACCGACAGCTCGAGCCTGGCCGAAGTCGTCGACCGAATTCTTGACAAAGGTATCGTCATTGATGCCTTCGTGAAGGTCTCGCTGGTCGGCATCGAGCTCCTCTCGATCGAGGCCCGCGTCGTGATCGCGTCGGTCGAGACGTACCTCAAGTACGCCGAGGCCATCGGCCTGACCGCCTCCGCCGCCAACCCGGCCTGAGCGTGAAGCGTCCGCCTCTCCCTGCCAACCCGGGGGGGCTCAGGCCTCCCCGGGGCGGCGGGTGAAGGCGGTCAATCCCAACCTACGGGAGGAGCCTCACCCATGGCCAATTTCAACGACCGCATGATGGCCTTCACCGATCGACTGGGTGCCTCGATCGAGGCCCGGGGCGATTCGCTGGCCGAGGTCCATCAGGCGACCGTCGACCTGCTCGGCGGGGCCCGGGAATTCCTCGAAAGCGTCGCCACCGAGCACGGGGCGAGGGCCGAGGAACTGGGCGAGTTCCTGTCGAAGACCCGAGCCGACCGCGAAGAGGCGGTCAACGCGATGCGCGAGAACCATCGCGAGTTCCTCGATGAAGTAACCGCCGCGCACGGGGCGAGAACCGAGGAAGTCAACGAGTTTCTGAGCTCGAGCCGGGCCCACCGGATCGAGACGGTTGGTGCGATGCGGGATGCCCACCGCGAGTCGCTCGGAGCCATGCGCGACGAGTTGCGACACACCCTCGACGAGACGAACAAGATTCGTCATGAAGTGGTCGGCATGATGACCGGTTCCTTCCGGACCGCCCGGTCCGAACTGTCCTCCGATCTTGGCACGGCTGCCAGGACCTGGCGAGAGTTCGCCGCCCGTCGGACCCGGAACACCCCCGCTACCCAGCCCGAAGCTCCGGCCCACGAGGACCGGGGCAAGACGGCCAAGCCGTCCCAGAAGCCTCGGAGCCAAGGGCGACGAGCAAAGTCGCACTCCGGCTGAGCCCGACCGGGGCCATCCGAGATTGCCGACTCGATAATCAATGCGTCCCGGGTCGACCGGGGCGGGTGACTCGCCGGCGCCCGTGACGATGCGAGGCCCGGACGAGTCTGCTTCCGTCCGCTGTCGAATCGACCTGTCCTGGCTCGGCTTCGCCCGTGCCTACGAGGTCGGATCCGAATAGACGTCGGTCCCAGACGCCCGGCGTCGGGGCCCCACTCAAGGACCGCTCGACGCCGAGCGGCAACAAGGAGATGACGACGCCGTGAACCCCGATGACCTGAACGTCCTCTCGCTCAAACAGCGCCCCGACTTCGTGCAGACCCCCTGCGTCATGAGCATCGCGGAGCGCGCCCTGTCTTATCTCCAGGCCGGCTATCCCGTCCACTTCAGCGGCCCGGCCGGGACCGGCAAGACGACCATGGCCATGCATGTGGCCGCGCAGATAGGTCGACCCGTCGTCCTGATCCAGGGCGACGACGAGTTCGGCAGCTCCGATCTCATCGGCGGGCAGCTCGGCTACCGGTCGACACGCGTGGTCGACAACTTCATCCACTCGGTGATGAAGACCGAGGAGAATGTCTCCAAGACGTGGGTCGACCACCGGCTGACCAACGCCTGCAAGTTCGGCTTCACGGTCATTTATGACGAGTTCAATCGCTCCAGGCCCGAGGCGAACAACGTCCTGCTCGGTGTCCTCGAGGAACGGCTCCTGGAGATGCCGATCGGCCGGAGCGCCGAGGGACACTTGCAGGTCCATCCCCTCTTCCGGGCGATCTTCACGAGCAATCCCGAGGAGTACGCCGGGACCCACAAGACTCAGGATGCACTGCTCGACCGGATGATCACGATCACCGTCGGCCACCAGGACAGCGAGACCGAGGCCGGGATCACCGCGGCCAAGTCGGGACTGAACCCCGAGGACGCCGCCAAGATCGTCCGGGTGGTCCGCGACTTCCGGACCCTGGGCGTCCTCTCGCTGGCCCCGACGGTCCGGGCCTGCATCATGATCGCGCGGATCGTGGTGGTCCGAGGCGCGACCGTCGCCTGCGACGACCGGGTCTTCGCCGAGACCTGCCGCGACGTCCTCCGGGTCGACTCCGTGAAGATCACCCACGAAGGAGCACCGGTCGGCGACGCCTGGCTCGAGGACATCCTCACCAAGCATTGCCCGCCCAAGGGCAGCGAACACGAACCGACCTTCGTCGGCGCGTCCAATGGCCATCGAATCGACTTCAACTGACGCGAAAGGGGTGGTGGCATGGCGATCCTGAGACGCGGTGTTGGTTCGATCCGGACCATGGGCAGCCTTGTGGACAATCGGAAGGTGCGCACGCCCGCCGGTGCACTCCTGGAGATGTCGGCCATGGCCAACGAAAAACTCCTGCTCCAGAAGGAACTGGCACGCTGGGACCGCCGCCACGTGGAGATCCGAAACCGGCTCGGTGCGATCGCGGCCAAGGAGCGTCGGCTCATGGCGGTGATCCAGGGCGACCAGATGCCCCCGGGGGTCCACGAGTCGAGCGGCTCGGCCCCGATCAGTTCCACCCCGTCCTGGCTGGCGCAAATCGAGCCGGCCTCCGACTCGACCGGGGTGGCCTCGCGAATCAAGGTCCGTGAACTCACCTATTGAAAGGGGAACAGTGATGGCGATGATCGCCGAGGGTGCGACAAAGACGGAAAGTACCGAGATTTCGACCTTGCTCCGGGGCCGCTATCTTTATGCCATCATCGAGGGTGGCGAGGATGGGGCGAGGCTCGGCCTGACCGGCATGGACGGGGCCGAGGTCTACACGATGGGCGACGGCAAGTTCTCCGCCGTGGTCAGCGACCTGCCCGACCGCAAGGTCCGACCCGAGCGTCGGAAGTTGGCCGCTCATCATGAGATCCTCAAGCGACTGATGGCCGACCGGACGGTCTTGCCGATGGCCTTCGGACTGATTGCCGATGGTCCCGAGTCGGTCCGGAGGATCCTCCGGCTCAACGCCCCGGCCTTCGCCGACCAGATGGAGCGGGTTCGCGGCAAGGTCGAGCTGGGCCTCCGGGTGAGCTGGGACGTCCCCAATATCTTCGAGTATGCCCTGGCCACTCATCCCGAGTTGGCCGAGCTCCGCGATGAGATCTTCCGGGGCGGCCGCGAGCCCTCCCAGGATGACAAGATCGAACTGGGGCGGACCTTCGATCAGGTCATCAACGACGACCGCGAGGCGCACCTGGAACGGGTCACGCTCGCCCTCAAGCCTCGGTGCGCCGAGATCGTCAACAACAAGCCCAGGAACGAGCGTGAGGTGATGAACCTGGCCTGCCTGGTCGACCGCGAACATGTCAAGGGTTTCGAGGCCGCCGTGGTCGAGGCCGCCCACGCGTTCGACCAGCACTTCGCCTTCGACTTCAACGGGCCGTGGCCTCCGCACAACTTCGTGGAAATCGCGATGCGTATGTCCTAAGTTCCATCATCGGGAAGGATCGTGCCGTGTTCCTGGTTGACGACATCGCCCTCTTCCCGGTCAAGTCGATCCTCTCGCTCTTTCGGGAGATCTACAAGGCCGCCGTCCAGGAAATGGCCGAGGAGGCCGACTCGCTCCGGGCCGAACTTGGCCAACTCTATCAGATGTTCGAGGCTGGTACGCTCGACGAGCGGGCCTTCGACGATCGCGAACGACAGATCCTCGACCGACTCGACGCCATCGAAGCCCGAGACTCCATCGAGGCCGAGGGCCTCGATGATGATGAGGACGAAGACGAAGACGACGAAGAGGAAGACGACGACGAAGAAGACGACGCAGAGGAAGACGAGGACGACGAGAGCCTCGATGACGAGGCCGAGGACGAGTCCTGACCGGGCGGAGACGCCTTTCCTGGCGAACGTTCAGGACCACAATCGATGACGATTCTCGGAGAGCGCATGAACACCACGACCACCGAATTCGAGCCCGTTCAGGCCGATGACCTGATCGATCAGGGACCTCGCCACGGCTCGGGGTTGGACAGCCCGCACGCGATCCCGCCGACGCCCTGGAGCCGTCCGGCCGGCTCCGATCGTGAGGACCGACCCTCGTCGCAGGATCGGGCCCTCCTGAGGCTCCTGGCGATGGCGGATGCATACCTCCGCTCGAACGAGCTTCACCAGGCCCTCGAAATGTACTTCGAGCTGATGAGCGAGCACCCCGAAACGGCCGTCGCCGAACAGGCCGAGGATCGAATCCTGGACGTCGCCCGACAGCACGAGCAGGCCGGCGAGCTCCGGCAAGCCCGGGCCATCTACGAGCGGTTAGTCTGACCAGGGGACATCTCGACCGATGGAAGCCAGGGATGAAATCAACCTCGAGGAGGGCCGTCGGATCTCGCTCTGCGAGACTCTGGACCGGGTCCTCAACAAGGGTGTGGTGGTCGCCGGCGAAGTCGTGATCTCGGTAGCCGGCGTCGACCTGATCTATCTCAACCTTCGGCTCTTGCTGACAAATGCCGAGACGGTCGAGCGGAGTCGCCGCGAGGCGGCGCTGCTCTCGATCGGCGGGGGACCCCGATCATGATCGCCGGATTCGACGACCCGATCGCCGGGCTCGACCCGGCCGCGCTCTCGGACTTCGCCCGGGTCCTGGCGGCCCCGGGGCCGGCCGAACGGATGAAGATCGAGATCGAGCCCGAGGACGTCAAGAAGGGTCTGGGCAAGCTGGTCCTGACCGTGGTCGAGTTGCTCCGGGACCTCCTGGAGCGCCAGGCGATTCGGCGAATGGAGGCCGGCTCGCTGACCGACGACGAGGTCGAGCGCCTCGGGACGACGTTCCTCCATCTTTCCGAGCAGATGGAGATGCTCAAGGGAGCCTTCGGCATCGACGGCGAGGAACTGAACATCGACCTCGGACCCCTGGGGAAACTCCTCTAACTTTGAAAGCGAACGAATCAGATGATGACCGAGACGGCCGAGACCACCGATTGTCACCGATGTCACGGGACGGGGTCGGGCGTCTACAACGCCCTCTCCCCGGAGTCGACCTGCGAGGTCTGCGGAGGGACCGGGATTGCCAGGCCAGCCCCCATCCCGGCAGCCTCCACGATCGTGAGGAGCCCCCTCTCATGAGAGCCGCCGACACGTCACCTGAGGTCGAGTCCGCGCCGCATCCTCCCCTTCACGCCCGGGAGATTATCCCCTGCGCCTTCTGCCATGGCAGGGGAGTCGACCCGTTCGCCATCATGTCGGCGCGATCCGTCTGCAGTTCCTGCAACGGCCGAGGGACACTGCGAATTGTCACGCCCCATGTCCCATGCGCCTTCTGCCGGGGGACGGGCAGTCACAAGACCTTTCGATGCCCGATCTGCTCGGGAGCAGGGGCGGTCGCCGCCATTTCCGGACCGACTCGGACTTGCGTCGATTGCAATGGGAAAGCCTTCGAGCCGAGCAGCGGCTTGCCTTGCCTGACCTGCCGAGGTCGTGGGATCGTGCCCGAATAATCCACCCTTGGCCAGATTCAACGACCCGAGACCATGGAGACCTGGACGATGATCCCGCCCCGAACGATGCGCGACCTGACTTCCTCGCTGGTCGGTTCTTCTTTCCGGAGAGTTTATCGCGATGGTCGGGTCGTGTTCGCCCGAAGGATCCGGACCCTCGGCAGCCTGCCCATTCCCGCCCGAGACTCCCGACGCTCCTGACCCAGACGGGGTCAAATGCGACCCCTCACGGATTCCCCATCAAGGACTCGACGATGTCGATTACTGCGTCACGATCTCCGGCCCATTCCGTCCACAGCGCCACCCTGGCCGATGTCCTGGAGCGCGTCCTGGACAAGGGCCTGGTGATCGCCGGCGACATCAAGATCAAGCTCGTCGACATCGAGCTCCTGACCATCCAGATCCGCCTGGTGGTCGCCTCCGTCGACAAGGCCCGCGAGATGGGGATGGACTGGTGGACCAATAACGCCGACTTCCAGCCCGCCCTGATGGCACCCGCCGATCAGGCAGAACTCGTCACCCTTCGAGAAAGGGTCGCCCGCCTCGAGTCGAATGCGGCCGCCTCGCATTCCATCGCCTGAGCCTAAGTCGAAAACGAACCCCCATCACCAGCTTTTGGCACAATTTTCAATTATTTGATCATAACTTTCATTATCGGACGTCGCGAACCGGAGCCGGATCGTGCCGCCCACTTCATGCGTCGCCGGCACGCTCGGCACGCTCGACCTCGGCGTGGTCCTCCTCCGACCACCCGCACCCGCACTCCTCGCCCACCCGAGGCTGGACCAGCGTGGCCCGCAATCCCTCCATCTCAAGCTTGACCCGCCCGATCCGCTCGGCGTGGCCGGCGTAGAGGTCCGGGTACTCGCCGAGATAGCGGTCGATTTCGGCGAGAGCATCTCGCAGGATATCACTGATCATCGGGCCGTCTCCGTGCGGGGCGATCGTCGTCGGGTTCTCCGAGGCCCGATCGGCATTCTAGCACGCCGCCGGTCCGGGCCGCCGCCTTCGTCCCGAGGCTGGTAGCACCACGGCGAGAGCCGCCGGGCGAACTCGTGGGAAGGGTCGCCAGGTAAGCCTCACTGTCACCCCGGCTTCCCATCTTCATGGGAACTAAAAAACCACTTATTTTCAAGGGTTTCGATGGTTCTGGCGCTTGCGGTCGGCCTCACCGCGAGGTATATTCCGACCCGTCGAAAGGATTCGACACGGCCGATGCGGAAGGATCCGCCAAAGGCCAGCGGAAGGATCCGCACCCCTCAGGCCGACGGATCGGCCCCGCCCTCATCGCCCGATCGATCAACCCGAGTTCCCCGCCAGGCCCCCAAGGATGGGGCAGCGATCGCGTTACGCCCGGATGGATTCGGGCAGCGCCCTCACAGCCCAGCGGGGATCACAGCGACTTCGAGGCCCCGCCCGAACGATGCCGTTCGGCGGGGTCTTTTCCTGCGCCCAGACTGGCCCGGCCTCGGTGCACCTGTCCGCGCCGCTCACAGTCCAGCCAATGCGCCCTGCGGCTCAAGAACCCTCACGCATCGTCCGAACTTGCGTCGCGAGGGCCAGCATCGTCCCTTGAAAGGAAGGGTTGTTTTGCTCATGATGAGGCCGCCTTAAGGAGATGGGGGGGCCGGGTCGCCTGCCGAGATGCACGCCCGACCGTCAATCGAGGGCTTTCAGGATGGTTGAAGCTGAGGCGTCGATGACCTCGAAGGCGCTGGTGATCGGCGACGTGATGCTGGATCGCTATCTTGAGGGGCAGATTCATCGGATCTCGCCGGAGGCCCCGGTACCGGTCGTCTCGCTCGACCGGGAATATACCCGTCCCGGCGGTGCGGGCAATGTGGCCGCGTCGCTGGCCGGCCTGGGATGCCGGGTCACGCTGGCGGCGATCGCCGGCATGGACGCCGACGCCGAGGGGCTCCGCCAGGCTTTGGCCGACGCCTCGGTCGGGGAGGTCGTGCTTGTCGGCCGCGAAGGGCTCCGGACGATCAGCAAGACGCGGATCCTGGCGGGTGGCCACCAGCAGCTGATGAGGCTGGATCGCGAGGGAAGTTCCGCCGGCTATCGTCGAGCCTCGGCCGAACTCGAAGAGCAGATCCTGCCAAGGATCGCCGATCACGACGTTGTCGTCCTCTCCGACTACGACAAGGGGACGATTACCGAATCCCTGGCCCAGCGGGTCATCCGGGCCTGCCGGGAACAGGGCGTGCCCTGTCTGGTGGACCCCAAGAAGGATGACTTTCGGGTTTACGCCGGCGCGACCCTTCTCTCTCCCAACCTCCTCGAGGCCGGTCGAGGACTGGGACGCGCCCTCGTCGGCGACCTGGAGATCGCCAAAGCCGCCGAAGAAGCACGCACGGCCCTGGGCCTGGATTACATGTTAATTACCCGGGGGGCTGACGGGATGACCCTGGCCTCCAGCGGCGGTGCGAGCCATTTCGCGGCCGAGGTCCGCGAGGTCGCCGACGTTACCGGGGCTGGAGATACCGTGATCGCCGTGATGGCGGCCTGCCTGGGCGAGTCGAGGTCGGCCGAAGAGGCTTGCCGGCTGGCCAGCATCGCCGCCGGGATCGCCGTCGGTCACAGCGGCTGTTACATCGTCCGGGCGGCTGAGTTGGCCGGGGCGATCCGGGGCCGATCTCCCAAGATCCGGGACGTGGAGACCGCGCGTCGATGGTCGGCCGAACAGAGGCGGGCCGGACGCCGGGTGGTCTTCACCAACGGTTGCTTCGACATCCTCCACGCCGGCCACCTCGCCGGCCTGGAGCAGGCGCGGCGTCAGGGCGACCTGCTGGTTGTCGGGCTCAACTCCGACGCCTCCGTCCGTGAGATCAAGGGGCCAAGTCGGCCGGTCCAGGCCGAGGCGCATCGCGCCTCGCTCCTGGCCGGACTGGCCTGCGTCGACGCCGTGGTGGTTTTTGAAGACCCGACGCCCGAGGCCCTGATCCGGGAAATCGAGCCCGATGTCCTGGTCAAGGGCTCGGATTACGAGGGAAAGGAGATTGCAGGAGCCGACTTCGTCCGTTCCCGGGGAGGTCGAGTGGTGACCATCCCCCTGGTCCCGGGGCTGAGCACCACCGGCATCCTGGCGGCGTTCCAGTCGGGCGGCGATTAATGCTCGCTTTCGGAATCTCTCCTCACCGATCAGCGGCTTATTGGCACGCATGATTCCAAGATCAGCATCCAAGCGAGTCCGGACTTGTAGAGGCCCGTTCTCAAACTTACAATTTCTGGACTTTTGTAGTAGACGCGGTTCCATCCTAATCTTTCACCTCAGCCTCCCGAATTTTCGCGATTTCGACCGCTCAACCCGGATCTGCACCTTCCCGCAATGAATTACCCTCTCGGTCGGATGACGGCACGGGAGAGCCCCGTGGTCATTTTGGAAAACGTGCGCTAGACCGTCACGACTTTGAACGCCCGCGAGTTATCCTACGATTACCGATCTCATGAAAGTGCCTTCGATTTCTCGTAAATCTCTGATCTTGCTCGTACCTCACGAGTCGATTCGGATCGAAGCGACGAAGGCGGACCTCGACCATTTCGGAGTCATGGCTAACCAAGCCGATGTGCAGATCACCTCGCTTCAAGTTGGTCTTCCGGCTGGTTCGCACCATCCCGAAAACAGTCAGGGTAACCCTCCATCCAGATGTCGAGCGGGCCACATCCGGCGTAGGAGCGACGCTTGGCACATCGTCCGATTTTCACCGCTCGACATGGCTCGCCAGATCGACGCCCAGATCGCATCCAATGGGGAAAGTGGCCCCAGGCCGGTTCGATGATCCGATCGCCCTGGCCTGACGAAGTTCGAGCCGAATGCATGGAGATCGAGCCGTGACGCTGAAGATCGGCTGCGAAACGTGTCCTAGGGTCGGGCCGGTGCCGGAAGGCATCCACCGTCCGTACTGGTCGGTAATGATTCCCGCCTATAATCCCTCATCGTTGCTGGAGAAGGCACTCCAGTCTGTTCTGGATCAGGATCCTGGTCCGGAGGAGATGCAGATTGCCGTGGTCGACGATCATTCTCCCAGTGGAGAGGCTGAGCGGATCGTCAATCGGGTCGCTCCCGGCCGGGTCGAATTCCACCGACAGCCGGCTAATGTCGGCTTGGCCGGCAACTGGAACGGCAGCATCGAGCGGGCCCGGGGGCGTTGGGTGCATCTTCTCCACCAGGACGATCACGTCCTTCCCGGATTTTACGAACGCTTGAAACAGGCCGGCTATGGTGGCTCGAAGGCCGGTGCGGCCTTCTGCCGCCATTACATGAGCGACGCCGAAGGAAACTGGGAGCATCTCTCAAATTTGGAGCAGCCCGATCCAGGTGTTTTGGATGGCTGGCTCGGGAGGATCTCCCGGATGCAACTCATCCAGTGCGCATCGATCGTTGTTCGCCGGGAAGTCTATGAGCTGGTCGGAGGATATCGTGCGGACCTTAGCCTGGCTCTGGACTGGGAAATGTGGGTTAGGATCGCGACTTGCTTCCCGGTCTGGTACGAACCTGAGATCTTGGCTCGCTGGCTCGTTCATCGCGGGAACGAGTCCTCCCGCCTGGAAGAAGCCGGCGACGACATCCCCGACGTCTTCCGGGCAATCGAGGTCATCGAGGGCCACCTGCCCGCCGAATTGAAGGCCTCGGCCGGCGATTTGCTCCTAAAGTCATACCGCGATCGGGAAATCGTCGCGACATACCGGCTATTCAATGAGGGAAATTATCGATCCGGGATGGTCCGGTTCGGGATGGCCTGCCGATGCGACCCAACCTTGAAGTTCAGCCCGATTAACTTCCGGTTTCGGAAGTGGGCCGCGAAGCTGTGGCTGAAATCGCTCTTCACCGGTACGAAGTCGGGGTCCCTGACCGACGCCATCAATCGGATCGATTCTTGATACTTGAACTCGCCGGCGCGAGCGGACCGGGCATCTGATTACGACAATCGATATCGATCACACTATTAGTCAATTAGTGAAACCACAGCACATGGACCGAAACCTTTGCCGATTTGCCGAACGTTCGGTACCCCTCAAGAAGTACGATCCAGAGATGCTAGGGGCGTGAGTAGCAATGGAACAGTAAACCGGCTTAAGGGTCTCAGTGAGCCAGTTTGCCGGGTTTCTGACGCCATTGACCCGCCCGACTGGGCTGATGCCGTCGTAACCGGTGCCAAATAGGGTCTCGGCGAAACTTGTTCGGTCGGGCACGGCGAAAGCCGCTATTTCCGAGGCCAGAGGCGGATGACAGGAAGGGTTTACCCTATCTGTCGCCCAGGGGTTCGGAAGGCTTAAGCCGGTTTACTGTTCCATTGCTACTCACGCCCCTGCTAGAGGCTGTTGCCTCGGTCTGGGAGGAAGTCCAGGACCTCACCATCTCGATCACGGTTCTATCCTTATGACCGAACGCTCATTGAGAATCCTGGTCGCGACGCCGGAACTACCTCGGCCAGACATGTCCGCAGGTGACCTCAGGCTTTTCCGAGTCTTGACCCTCCTGGCAAATCGGCACTCGGTAGACTTGCACGTGACGGTCCCGATCGGAGAATCCGACTTCGATCGGCAGGTGGAAGCCTTCCGGCAAATCGGAGTCCGGCTCGTCGGCGCGGTCCCCGGTGGATCGCTCGAAAGGGTCTCGATTCGTCGTCGATATCACATCGGGCTCTTCGAGTTCTGGGAATATGCCGAGTGGGCCGCCGGAGTCTTCCGAGAACGGCAACCCTGGGCTCGTGTGATCATCGACACAGTCGATATTCATTTCCTTCGCGAAGAGGCCGGACTAGCCCACGGTTTCTCAGACGCGGCGGGCGTCGAGGCCAGGAAACTCAGGGAATTGGCAACCTATCGCCAGGCTGATGCGATAATTGCGATCACTCCTGAGGATCGAAAATCCCTGGAATTTCTGGATGGCATGCCCCGCCAATACATGGTCCCGATTATCGTCCCGAGCCGGCCCCGTGACGATCGGCCCCGAGGCCGTGAGGCCTTGTTCATCGGGGGATTCCGTCATGCGCCGAACGTCGATGGAATTCTCTGGTTCGTCGGCGAGGTCTGGCCGGAGGTCCGCCGGGCCCTGCCCGACGCGACTCTGACGGTGGTGGGTAGTCATGCTCCGGTCGAGGTGAAGGACCTGGGTCAGGTTGGCGGTGTTCAAGTGGTGGGACATGTGCCCGAGACGGCCCCTTACCTGGACAATGCCGCCTTATCGGTAGCCCCCCTCCGTTATGGAGCCGGGATGAAGGGGAAGGTGACCGAGGCGATGGCCTCCGGCATGGCCGTCGTCACCACGACCGTGGGGGCTCAAGGCCTGGGAGCCGTGTCCGGCCAGCATCTCGCGATCGCCGACGACGCCGGCGAGTTCGCCCGACAAGTCGTCGGATTGCTAGGAGATCCGAATCGTGCCCGAGAGATGGGACAGGCCGCCAGGGAACTCGTGGGATCGATCTGCTCGCCCCAGGCGGCTGGAGAACGGCTGGAGGAAATGCTGGCAGAGGTCGTGGTCCATGGATTATCGCCGATCCCGCCGCCGGAGTGGCTGGCTCGGTCGGTCCTGGACCGGATCCGCCAGATGGGACGTGCCATGCTCCCCAAGGGCGCCCGTAGGATGACCGTGCGTCAATGATCCTGAGCGGGCACGCGACGGCATTCTTCAACGCTTGACGACATAATTCATCAGGCCTCGTGTCCGGACTCAGCCTGATTTGACGACATCGTCTTGGTTATGTCACAATTACCGACTTGAGTGGTGGGTGAGAGACCAATTCGGCCTCCAGAAATCCGGGGAGATCGCCCGGTCAATGGCATCTTCGGGCCGAGGATGCAGAGCCATGCGAACCGACATTCTCGCGGGCTCCTCATCGATCGGGCTGGAGCCGGAGGGCTCGGATTATCCTGACCGATCGGTCGTCGTCCGGATCGTCCAACGCGGGGACGAGTCGTCTCCCCTGAAATTTTGGAGGGGTGCTGCCGAATGGGTCGGGCTCTAGTGACCAACGTCGATGGCGCGAATGGGGAAGGTTGACCATGAGCCCTAATCCCAGAGTCACGGTGATCATCCCGAACTACAGGCATGCACGCTACCTGCCCCGCCGGTTGGAGAGCGTCGTGGGCCAGTCGTTCCGCGACATCGAGGTCCTGTTCCTGGATGATGCATCGCCCGACGATAGTAGGGCGGTCTTCGAGTCGCACCCGGCGTCGTCGGACCCCCGTGTTCGGCCGATCTACAACGAACAGAACAGCGGCAGTCCGTTCAAGCAATGGAATCGGGGCCTGCGTGAGGCCAGGGGCGAATACATCTGGATTGCTGAATCAGACGACGCCGCCGACGAGACGATGCTGGCCGAGTTGGTGGCCCGGCTTGACGCCAACCCGAATGTTGGCCTGGCCTATTGCCAGTCCTGGATCGTCGGCCCGGACGACGAGATCAAGTCATCGTACACCGTGCTGACCGACTCCCTGGATCGAGAGCACTGGAAGAGCGACTTCATCAGCGGAGGCCTCGACGAATGCCGCCGATACCTCGCCTTCCAGAACACGATCCCTAACGCGAGCGCCGTGCTTCTTCGCCGCGAGGTGGTTGATCGGGTTGGCCCGGCCCCGGAAGAATTCCGCCTCTCTGGCGATTGGGTGATGTGGGCGAGGATGATGATGGCGGCGGATGTGGCGTTCGTGGCACGGCCCCTGAATTATCACCGGGTTCACCCCGAGACGGTCCGGCATTCTTCCGAGCGGGAAGGACAGCACCTGAACGAGGCGTTCCGGGCACAGACCGAGATCGCCCGAGCGGTCGGACTGCCTCGGGTCCACCGCGTCAGGCTGGCCAAGGCGATGGCATGGACCTGGCTGATGGCACGACGCAACCGGGATAAGGGTCCTAGATTCACCTTGGAGAGGGACTTCAGGATGATGCGGACGATTGCTGCGATGCACTGGCAGTCGATGCCGGTCGTCGCCGGTGGTCTGGGCCTGGAAGTCCTCGAAAGGCTGGGGCTTCGTGAGAGGCTCCGGAAGCTGAAGAGGGCCATCGTCCCCCCGCCGCGATTGACTGGAAAGGGCTCCGCCCCGAGTTCTCCCGAGACCTATCCCACCTCGCTCCTCGGAAACCCTTCCCTTGCCAACCCCCATGACGAATGAGGATCAATCGGCGATCGCGGGGGGCCCACTCTCTGTGGCCTTCGTCTGCCCGGGTTGGCCTCCGAACGCATTTGCCAACGGCATCATCCCTTACGTCGCTTTCGTTGCCAATCAGATGCGTACCGATGGCCATTCGGTGGCGATCCTGGCGCAGGCGATCCGGGGTGAGGTTGATGATGTCGATGTCCGCGATGCGACCCCCTTCGGACGACGACGGGGCCTCGCGTCCCGCACCGTCGACTCCCTGACCTACCGGGCCGCGCCCGCACTGGCGGTCAGGCGAGCCGCAGTCCGAGCCCTGGCCGAGCAATGTCGATCCCTGATCCGGACTCGAGGCCTCCAACTCGTCGAGGTGGAAGAATCACTCGGCTGGTCGCGATGGCTCCAGCGAGCACTCCCAATCCCGGTTGTGGTTCGGATCCACGGTCCCTGGTTCGTCAACGGGCCGCTCAGGGGCGCGGTCGAGGACGAGGTTTTTCGTCGCCGGGTCCGGGACGAAGGCCGGGCCCTCGCCGAGGCCCGTGCGATCACCTCACCGTCTCTCGATATCCTGGAGCGCACCCGGGCTTATTATCAGATGGCGATGGAGGAGACCGAGGTCATCCCCAACCCAGCCTCGATCGTCCCGGTTGCCGACCGCTGGACCCCCGAGGGTTGCGATCCCGAGACGATCGTCTTCGTGGGCCGGTTCGATCGCCACAAGGGGGGCGACCTGGTGATCGACGCCTTCGCCGAGGTGGCTCGAAATCGGCCCTCGGCCCGGCTTCGCTTCGCCGGAGCGGATGCCGGAATCTTCGTCGACGATGACGGGCAACCCCGATCGATCACCCAGCATATCGCCCTCCGATTCCCCGACGGGGCGTCGGCCGATCGCGTCGAATGGCTAGGGGGTCAACCCGGGTCGGCCATCCCGGGGCTTCGCCGGAAAGGCGCCGTGGTGGTGGTCGGCTCGCGTTACGATAACTTCCCGAATACCGTCCTGGAAGCGATGGCGATGGGGTGCCCGCTGGTCGCACCGCAAATCGGCGGGATCCCCGAGATGATCGAGGACGGCGTCAACGGCCTGCTCTATCGGGTCGCAGATGCCCGTGATATGGCTTCGAAGATTTCCCGGCTCCTGGAAGATCGTCCCCTGGCCGCCCGGCTGGGACATCAGGCCAGCCTGGACGCCGAGCGACGGTACGATCCGAGGATCATAGCCCGACGGACCGAGGACTTCTTCCGGAGCGTGATCGGCAGCTCGGAACGGACCGGCGAGAAAGGCCGACCTCGATGAATATCCTGGCCATTGTGTCGCTCTTCGCATGGCTCCCGGCCGTTATCTTCCTGTTCGCGCAAATGCCCCCTCGACGGGCCGTTGTGACGGCCTTCATCGTGGCCTGGCTGCTTCTCCCCAACATCGGGTGGAAGTTCAGCGGGATCCCCGATTACACCAAGATGTCAGCCACGATCGCAGGCGTGTTGATCGGCGTGGTGGCCTTCGACTCACCGAGGCTCATGGCCCTGCGCTTCCGCTGGTACGACATCCCGATGATCATCAATTGCCTCTGCCCGATGGCCGGGTCGCTGTCACTGGGCCTCGGGGCCTACGAAGGGACATCGGGGATCCTGGACCAGATGATCCGATGGGGGCTGCCCTACTTCATCGGGCGGATGTACTTCTCGGATCTGGACGGCCTTCGCCAGCTCGCGATGGGCATCATTATCGGCGGGCTGGCCTACGTGCCCCCGTGTCTGCTGGAGATCCGACTGAGCCCGGTCCTGGAGACCTGGGTTTACGGGATCGTCCACTGGGAACCGATTCGTTACGGGGGCTATCGACCGAAGGTCTTCCTGAGCTCAGGCCTCGAGCTGGGGATGTGGATGACTTGTGCCTGCCTGCTGTCGGTGCAGCTCTGGGCCGCCAAGACGATCCGGACCCTCTGGGGATATCCTTTCGGATATATAACGGTGGGGTTGCTGGTGACCACGTTTTTTTGCAAGTCGACCGGCGCGATAGCACTCCTGATCATGGGTCTGGGAACCCTCTGGATGGCCAAGCGGTTCAAGTCCTCCTTGCCCGTCTTGCTCCTGCTCGCGGTAGCACCATTCTACACCGGCACCAGGATCGCGGGCCTCTGGTCGGGACGCGAGGTCCTGGATGTGGCCAAGCTGTTCGGCGAGGATCGCGCGCAATCGCTCGAATTTCGGATGCAGAATGAGGATATCCTGATCGAGCATGCCCTGGAGCACACGGTTTTCGGAGGCGGCCGCGAGAAGGGGGCCATGGTCTTCGATTCGAGAGGCAAGGTGAAGTCGATCTGTGACGGCTATTGGATCATCATCTTCGGCCATTTCGGGCTGGTTGGACTCGTCTCCCTGCTGACGATGGTGTTGCTCCCGGTCCTACTGCTAATCCGACGCCATCCGGTTTCGACCTGGTCCCAGCCTGAAGTGGCGCCTGCGGCGACCTTCGCCATAATGCTCGTGTTGATCATGATCGACGAGGTCAGCAATGGAATGCTCAACCCGATATATTCGTTGATCATGGGAGGCCTCGCGGGTCTCCCGGCAGGCGTTCGGCGCGGCCCCCTTCAGGAAGCCGAGGACATCCTGGCCGACGCGTTCACGACGGTCGAAGACGGGCAGCAGGCCGAGGCCGATTTCCTCCTTCGCCGCGCGATCGAACTGATCGCCGGGGACGACAGTCCTGAGGGTCTTCGGATCAGGGTGGATGCCCTCGAAGGGCTCGGGGCGATCCTGCTCGCCGGCGGCGAACACGACGAGGCGGAAAGAGTCCTCGGCGAGGCTGTGGGGCTCCGCGAAACCATGGCCGGGGCGATTCCTGGGACCGATCGGATCCAGGATCTGGCCCTGACCCGTGGGCAATTCGCCCGATCCCTGGCCCTCTCCGGTCGATTCGATGAGGCGATCGTCGAGCGCAGAAGGGCCCTGGACCTCTGGGATCGGCTGGCAGCTCGCGCTCCCGGTGATCTCGAGATCCGAGGCCGACGTGCCGATGCCCTGAACGATCTGGCCTGGCTGATGGCCGCCGAACCCGGGGCGACAACGAGCGATCCTGGGCTATCGGTCCGATTCGCCGAGGAGGCGGTCCGGCTCGCTCCGAACCTAGGGACCTGCTGGAATACGCTGGGAGTCGCCCGTTACCGAGCTGGCGACTGGCTCGGTACGGTGGAAGCCCTGGAGCGGTCCGTCGAGCTTGGACCGCCGGGCGGCACGGCGTTCGACCACTACTTCCTGGCCATGGCGTTGAATCGCCTCGGCGAGTCGAGTCGGTCGGAAAGGAGTTTCGAGCGAGCCGTCGCCTGGACCGATCATCATCTGCCGGGGCACCCTGCACTGGCCCGCTTCCACGAGGAGGCTGCTGGCTTGATGGGACGACTGGGTCGCAGTCCCACCGAGGCCGTTTGAGCTAATCCGAGGGAGAAATTGTGGGCTTAACCTTCCGTCCTCACTGAATGTGAGACCGAGGCGAGCGTCCATCATCATCCCTTGGGGTTCAACCGCCTATGTCGCTCCGATGTGCGGGGAGCCAGCTCCTCCAGACCGTTCCCAGTCCCCTGCTAACCGGAGCCGCGACGGCGTCGCTGTCGATGTGGGTCCGCGTCAATTCCGGTTCTGCCATTACCCACCCGGCGGGGATTTCCCTGTTCGAAGGCGGCGGAAGTCTGTCGATCGGGCTCTCGGCCGCGAATGATCTTCGGGTCGCCTGGTCGGCCAAAACGAGCGAGGCCGACGTTGCCTCGACCTGGAGGCAGCCACTCCTACCAGGGGTCAATTATCACCTTGTGGTGACCTGGCAATCCGGGGTCCAGCGATATTATCTCAACGGGGTATTAGTCATAGGAGTTACGCGGTCATGTCAGGTTGTACATCGGATTGGCGATATATGCACGCACCGCTCCTCGGATGATCCGGGCCTTCGCCTCGTACCAACTGACCCCCGTGGTGTAGAAATGGTGCTCCAGCCGCAGGAACGCCCGGATCGACAGCCCGATGTGATTCCGCTGCGCCCGCGCCGCCCGGACCTGGGCACGCTCCACCCCGCAGCACTGCTTCAGGCCCCGGTGATAGTTCTCGATCGCCCAGCATCGCTCGGCGTGGGCCAGCCGGGTCAATTCGCCCATCGCCAGGTCGTTGGTCGCCCAGTATTCAACGTCTCCGCCTTGGGAGACCACCTTGAAGACGCGGATCGACCCGAACCCCTCCAGATGAACGATGGTCCCCTCGGGGGCGATCGCCAGTCCTGCGACGGCACGGTAGCCCTGGCGGTCGAGGTCCACCTTGCGGTTGACCTTCAGCTGGGTCAGGAACGTCCAGCCGCAGGCCCGGACCGCCTTGAGGTTCCCCAGGCTCGAATACCAGCTATCGAACGCCACGCACTGCGGCTCGAAGCCGCGGGCCTTGGCCTGGCGGAGCATCGCCAGGAAGTGGTCGTTCTTGGTCAGGCCGTCCTTGGCCTTGTCGTAGACCCGGTAGTCGCAGGGCACGACGGTATCGCCATCGGTCCAGGCCGTGGTGATCAGGTTGATGCCACGGACGACCCGCTTATGCTTGCCCGACCAGTGCCGGCTGACCAGCTCGATCTTCTCGGCGTGGAACTTGTCGAGGGTCGAGTCATCGAGGACCAGCATCCCGCCCTCCTTGCGGACCATGGGCCGGGCCTCTTCCCAGAGCGTGGACGGGTCGGGTTCGATCCGATGGAGCAGACGGGTGAAGGCATCGTGGGCCGGAGCGTCGGGCGACTCGGGTTGCACAGCGGCGGCCTCCGTGCAGCAGAACGCCTTCGGGGAGGCGATGAGGAAATCGATGTAGTCGGTGTCGTGACACTTGGGGTTCGGGGCGTACATGCGATCCATCATGGACGTCCGAACCGATTGGCGCAATATGGACGCCCGATCACTGCCGCGTAACTCCTAAGTCAATTCCGACAACGAGTCAGGCTTATTGGGTAGGCTCGGGATGGCTCCCGCTCAGCCATTCCGACTCGGATCGAACGACTCCGGTGCGGATGTCACCCTGGCTGAGCCGACGATCTGGCTAGGCTATGCCCTCACCGCGACGGATGTGAAGAATCTTCGAGATCGGATCGCCAGCCCCAAGACGATCTCGCCTTCGGCCCTCGCCTTGCACTGGAGCCTGACCGGCCCGAATGGGGCAACGGCCGTCCCGGGCGATGCCGGGTTGGTTGACGGCTCGGCCACGGGCCTGGATCTCACCTTGGTCTTGGGGAGCGCGCCAACCTACCAGGGCGGAAACCTCAACTATTCGCTGCTCGACGACGGCTGCTCGGCGCGGGTCGCACCATCGGGCCAGGGCATCCTCTTCAAGTTCCACGATGCCGCGACCAACCCGGTCGCCGTCGAGACGATGACCTCGAACAACGAGCAGCAGAACCTGGCCATCTCAGGCGTCTCAGACGGGTCGCCGTTCACGCTCGCCGTCGGCGGCCAGGTGACGGGTCCGATCACGCCGATCCTGTCCCCGCCGTCCGACTACTTCCAGTGGAACGTAGTCCCCGACGCCACCGGCGGCATCGACCTGGCGGTCGACATGAAGACGGGTGGCGCCTATTCGGCAACGGTCCTGTACGAGGTCTTCGACGGGACGACGCCGGTCGGCTCCAAGACGCTCAACCAGTCCAGCGATTCGGCGGCCAACGGCGGCCCGGCCAATACCGGGATGTTCAACGACCCAACGCTGAAGACCGCGGCCGGGGCCTCCGTACGATGGTACCCGCTGGGCCGATTCACACTGACGGGCACCGACCTCCGCGTCCGCGTGAGTTGCCCGGCGACACCTTCGGACCGTCATTACTTCAACATCGACTGCCTGCGGGTCGCCCCGGTTGGCGGTACGGTTCGGGTCGTCAGCGCCGCCACGCCACCGGCGACGGTGGTGTCGACCCAGGTCATCCCAGGTCGTTGGAAGGTCTATGCGACCTCGTACGAGGTCGCCGGGACCAGTTCGCACCAGGGCGACATGCAGGGCCTGGGGGCCGGGCCGCGATTCCTACTCGATCCGGCCGCCGTCCGCGCGGCGTTGGAGGACCTGCCGTCGATCGGCGTCGGGAACCTCGCGGTCACAGGCAACGGCGACCCGGCCTCGCCGCTGGTGATCAAGTTTGTCGGTGCGTTGGCCAACTTAGCGCAGCCCCTGATCGTCCCCAGCGATCCTGCCCTCACGACCACGCGGGTCTATTCGGGAGGGCTCCTGCCGACCTTCAAGGTTAATGGCCTGCCTGTCCAGGCGGGCTCGCCGCAGTTCCGCCTCCCCTACTGGGGCGAGGGGACGCACAACTTCAATGGCGCGACCAAGAACAAACAGTCGTATATGGCGACGGTTTACTTCCCGTTCATCCAGTCGGCACCAGCGATCCAGTATGAGGACGCGAGCACTTATCTCAATGCAACCTCGGGGTCATGGGGCCCGACGAACTCGGGCCTGGCGGCCGACCCCCGGATCACGACGGCTTCCCACAACACCGCCACCGCGATCTGGAAGAAACAAGCCCTGCCCGGAGACGGGGCTCAGTATCGAGTTTCGGTGACCTGGCCCTCCGTCGTCGGGCGTTCGACCGCCGTAACATACACGCTCAAGAATCGGGCCGGAACCACGCTGGCATCGGCCACGGTCAATCAGACCGTCGCCCCGCCCGACGATACCGACCGTGGAGTGACCTGGAAGGTCCTCGGGACATTCACCCTCTCAGGGATCTCCGATGATTTCAATCTGATCCAGTCCAACGGCACTAGCCTGCCGATGGTCGCCGATGTGGTCCGCTACGAGCGGGTGTCCGCCGACAGCTCGGTCCGGATCGCCCCCGGCGAGACGGTGACGTACTCGGCGGGCGCCGGATGGGCCGCCACGGTGATCGGGGCAGCACCCGACGCGACTGATGCCCTCGTCGCCAATCTCGCCGGGACGCCCCTGTATCCCGCGATGCCCAACGAACGCACGATGGAAGTGGGCATGGGTCTGGGCGGGAACAATTATTACAACACCAGTCATCTTTATTACAATATCGCAAAAAATGTGGCGGCGTTCCCGGCTACTGCGACGGATTCGGACGGGTATCCTACGAAACTCCCGAGCCAATCCGTTTCGCAATTGTTCTCGACCTACCGGCCCAGCTTCGAGGCGGATGGCAAGGGGTGGCCCAGCATTAATCCCGGCAATTATGTCCTGATCTGGGATGGTGCGTCCGACGTCCAGATCGACAGTTTTGCCCAGAATGGCACGGCGGTCATCACCGGGACGACCAACAACAAGCGGTTCTACAACCTGACCGCGTCAAAGGACTGTTACGGGGTCGCCAACCTCAATATTCGCGTCTTCGGGACCGTGAACAACGGCAACGGGACGTGGAATGCGGATATTCGCAATCTTCGATTGTTCCCGATCCTCCCGGGTGTGGATTTCGATAATCCGCCCAAGTGGCACCCGGCATTGATCGCCAAACTCTGGGGCATCAAGTCGCTCCGCGTGATGGACCTGACCAAAACGATCGACGGCAACGCGACCACTTTCGCCGATTACAATCGGCCGGAATCGAACCTGTCGCGAGGCTCGGCCCCCCGGAATTACCGGCTCCAGGTGACCCGATTCGAGACTTACACCGGCCCTCAAATCTGGAAGCCCCGAGAGGGGCAGGCGTGGAAGATCACCACGGCCGTCCCCCACAACCTGGGCGACGGAACTTTTATCTCGTTCGACTTCACCCAGCCTTTCGGCAACGTCACTTATAGCGACGGCTCGGTCAGGAATATGAACGGGGCGTATGGCCACGTCATCGTGCTCTCGGAGACCGAACTTTACTTCGTGTTCGGGCCTAAGTCCTACGGCGCGGCCTCGCCCGTGACGGCGACCGCCACGATCCTGAATCCCACCTCTCGGCTCATTGCTTCCGTCGGCTCCAACGTGCCCATTTCCGATATCATTGATTTGTGCAATACGATCGGATGCGACTTGCACTTCAATGCGACAATCACGGCGACCGACGACTGCCTGACCCAGTTGGGCGCCTATATCGCCCAGAATCTTGGTGCCGGCCAGAAATGTCGCGCGGGGTATACGAATGAGGCGTGGAACTTCGCCCAGCCGAACTATCTCTGGGCCACACGCGAGGGTGCCCGACTCTATGGGGCCGGCGAAGAGGTCTATTACCCGTACTACGTCCGCCAGGCCAAGCGGGTCTGGGACCTGATGTCTCCGGGATTCGCGGCGGCCGGTCGTCCCGGCGATTTCATCCGGCTCATCGAGAGCCAGCACGAATATCCCGACGGGCCGACGAATTCGATCACCTCATATGCCCGATCGCTCGGCTACGAATTCGATGAACTGGCGATCGCGCCCTATTACCGGAACCGGGCGACATTCCCGGTGGGCATCCCGTCCGAGCCCGCTTTTCAGCCAATCATGAACATATTCACGCCCGAACAGCTCATCGACATGTATGAGATGTTCAGCGTTTATGCCGGGTGGAAGTCGGAGCTGGCCAAGCACCGGCAATACCTCGACCAGCGGGGTTACGGCGGGACCAAGCTCATTACCTATGAGGGAGGCCCGGAATTGATGCTCCCCTATTTCTGCACGGCGAATTACGGGCGGCGATCCCATGCGGTCCACCGTCATCCCCGATTCTACGGGTTCATGCTCAATACCTTACGCCAGTATGAGGCCCAGGGACTCACCCTGTTCACCCTGTACTTCATGAACGGCGAGGACCATGTCGAGGGGACGACTTTCTATATGTGGTCGGCCTATACCGGGACGACGCAACGTCCTTACTCGCCGGGCCGACCCGACCAGGACGCGATCCAGATTAACCAGTTTGACCGGCTCGACCTGATCGAGAGCGTCACGGGGGGGGCCATAAGCGCCTGGGCAAAAATCCCGCTCCGTGGCTCGACCGAGCCCACACCGCTGCCGACTTCTCCGACGACATCGAGACCTTCCCGACGACTGCCCCCCGTCAGGAGTGGGCCGAGTCCCGTCCGGATCCCTTTCCGGCCCTTCGGGTAATGGTAATGGACGGATCGATGCGGGGGCCAGCCGCCCCCGCATCGTCGTCGCATGGCCCGTTCCGGGTCTCAGCTCTTGATCTTCTTCTTGAGACCCCGGAATGCCTGCTGGAGCCGACGCTTGGCATTCTCCAGCGGCATCATGACATTCCCCTTGAGAATCTCGTCCGGGCGAGCTCTGAAAATCGTCGAGTGGGCCTCGCCGGTCCAGTGCGCGGGGGCTTCCTTGGTGTAGTAGTAAGCGGCGAAGGACTTGCGGGCGCGGCCTTCGGGGCATTTCACGGCCGTGACGCCGTGGAAGCTGACGTCATTGGTCTCGAAGACCACGCATCGGTTGAAGATCGGCGAGAACGAGTGATGGCAGACCTTGACATCGGCATCCCAGAGTTCGATGTTACCGCCCCACTCGGGCTTCCAGTCCTTGTTGAAGTAGACCAGGATGTTGAGTCGGCGATGCAACTCACGCTCGGCGATGTAATTGAAGTCGACGTGGACGTCGAGGTGCCCCCGTGGTCCGGTCTGATGGATCCCGCCGCCCTTGAGCTCATGGTCGGGCAATAGGTTCGGCATGTCGAAGACGTAACCGAGCAGATCGAGGAATTCGGGGTTAGCCAGGGTCCGATTCAACTCGGCGATCGGTTCGGCGAAGCTGCTGGAGTCGGTAACCTGGATCTTCCCCTTCTCATTGACCGCCTTGAAGGACCGGCCGATCTTGGCCGCCTCCTCGTACGAGGGGTAAGCCGCCAGCACGCTCTCGGCGAATTCGGGATCGAGGAAGTTGTCGATGCAGAAGTTGGGGACCGGCTTGGAGGCGCGGACCTTCTCTCGGAGGGCGTCGCGGTCGATGGGTCTGATGTGGGTCATGGTGTTTGCCACGGGATGTCTGGATGGGATTCGGGTGGGACGATTGGTGGTGAGGGAATCTTTCAGGAGTCTCATTTTAGCAACTGGGAAGCGGCCTGCCTCCAGAATGTTGCTTAATGTCTCCGGGCGGAGGCCTCGAAGAGTTCCGAGAGCTTGCGGGCTTCGGTGAGCGAGTTGTGACTCTCGGCGACGCGCCGGGCCCCCTCGCGGCCCATCCGTTCCAGGTCCTCGATCGGCGTGGTCAGGGTCTCACGCATCGCCTTGACCAGCGCGTCGACCGACCCGGCCGGAACGAGCCAGCCGCAGGCCCCCGGCTCGACCAATTCGGGCGCCCCGGCGATGTAAGTGCCGATCACCGGGCGGCCTAGGGCTAGCGATTCCATGAAGACCGTCGGCAGCCCTTCGGCGAAGCTCGGCAGGACCAGGGCTCTTGAGGCCTCGATCTCGCGACGAACCTCGAGATTGCTCAGGTATCCGGTGATCCGGACCTTGCCCCGGACGCCCAGATCGTCGATCAGTCGTTCGGCCTGGCCGCGCATCGGGCCATCGCCCACGATCACGACCTCGCAGTCGACCCCTTCGCCGATCAGTCGGGCCGCCGCCTCGATCAGGAGCAACTGCCCTTTCTGCTCGGCCAGTCGCCCGACGTTGACCAGCCGGGGGACGTCGGGGATCGGGGTCCGTTCGGCCCCCAGAAATGTCGCATCGGCCCCACAGTGGATGATGTGAATCTTGGGCCAGTCGGCGTGGTCGGCCCAACGGAAGAGCTGACTCCTGGTGAATTCGCTGATCGCCGACACGAACTCCGCGTGGTGGATCTTATCGCGGAGCGAGAGGGCCCTGGGCGAGTCGAATTCCTCCGGCCCATGCATCGTGAAGCTATACGGAGGCCCGCCCAGGAACCGGCTCAGAAGCGCGACGGTTGCCGAGTTCGTCCCGTAGTGGCAGTGCAGGTGCGTCGTCCCTCGCTCGACCAGCCAGCCCCGGAGCACGCAGGCCTCGGCCAGGTAGATCAGGTGCAGGAGAGTACCGCGTTCCGATCGACGGCCCATCCGGATCGCCTGCGTCATGGCCCGGACGAACGCCGAAGGCCGGGCGATCAGATTTCCCGCCACCGCCTTGAGCAGGCCGATCTTGCCCACCCCGAGCACGGCCCGGGTCTTCTCACGCTCGGCGATGTCGGTCGGGTCGACCAGTTCGTCTTCGGTGGCCCGGAGGGTATAGCGGTCCACATTCAGGCCGAGTTCGTCCATCGCGACGATCTCGCGACGCATCGGGACCTGGGCGGGTCTCGGGTACATGTTCAACAGATAGGCGATGATCAACGGTGAGGTCTCGAGGTGGGATGGCGAGGCGGGAGGCTTCAGGGGGCCGTCTTACGCCAGACCGCCAGGACGGACTTGCCCGCCGAGAAGCCTAGCACGGGGTCGGCGATCCTGGACATCCGAACCAGGACCCGGTCCCACAAGGCGATCTGCGAGGGCTTTGGCATCGCGCTCCGGAGCAGGAGCCGGTTCGCGAGCGAGGCGAAGAAGCCGATGGAGTCGAGATAGTCGAGCCGGACTCGTTCCAGGTCCGGGGTCGCCAGGGCTCCAAAGGTAGCCTTAGTATACCGCCGATGATGACCGATGGCCTGGTCGAAAGGGGTGAAAAGCCACTGGTGGGCCGGCGAGAGGGCGATCACATGCCCACCGGGGCGGAGATGGGCGGCAGCCCGGGCGACTTCGGCACGGTCGTCCTCGATATGCTCCAGCACATCCATGTAGAGAATTGTGTCGAAGGTTTCCGCAGGATCGGCCCCTCCGAGCGTACCGACACGGACCTCGCAGTTGCCCGGCAGATTCCCGGAGCGGACTTCCTCGGCCAGCCGACCGGCCAGGGCCGGGTCGGGCTCGAGTCCGACCCATCGACGTTCGGTCCCCCGGCAGAGAACCCGAGTCGTCCCCCCGAGGCCGGCACCGACCTCCAGGACGTCCTCGCCCAGGTAAGGGGCAATCCGGTCCCGGAAGTACGATTTCCAGTTCCGGGCCGCCGCGAACAGGTCGAGTTCGTCGCCGACGTAGTTATAGGTCGTGCTCATCGTCGGTAAGCCACCCGCTCCGAGCCCACGAAATAAGCGTAGTCCCTCAGCGGCAGGAAGCTCGCGGCGTTCCGGCCGGCGAGGATCATGAAGCTGAAGACGAACAGGAACATCGTCGCCTGAAGCAGGATGATCAGGAGGACGCCGAAGGCGGTGGTCGCCCAGCCGGGGATGGCCAGGTCGGTGGTCAGTCGGACAATCACGGTGGTTGCCAGGGCGACCAGGTCGAGCCCGATCATGGCCAGGGTCGCGATCAGGAGCCGGACGCCGATGGCGTCGCTGTAGACCGAGATCGCGCTGAGGCCGTGAATCACCAGGGCGACGAAGTTCATCTTGGATCGGCCGTCGAGCCGGTTGGCCCGCCGGGTCGGGACCGTCGCGTAGGGTTGCCTCGACGTGAAGGCCGCGGCGGCGTAGTGGTTCCACAACTCCGAGGTCGCCACCAGGCAGGAAAGCCGCTCGCGGGGGATCACGCTGAAGTTTCCGACCCGGACCCAGTGGCCGGTCAGGATCCGGTGGACGAGCCGATAGGCGAGGTAGAAGCCGCGGAAGAGGGCCGACTCGGATCGCTTGGCCCGCTCGGCGAAGACGATCTTGCGGCGGCCTTCCTGCTCATAGCGGGAAAGGAGTCGGGGGACGTCCTCGGGAGCGTCCTCGCCGTCGGAGTCCATCAGGACGACGGCCCGGCATTCGGGACGTTCGGCCTCGATGAACGCCAGGCCGATGGCGATCGCCCGTTGATGGCCGAGGTTCCGTCGGAGGTGGAGGACCTCCACCCGCGCGATCGCCCGGAGATCCCCCGAGATCGCCGACGGGTCGAACGGCTGGGTCGAGCCGTCGTCGACGACCAGGACGTCAGCCTCGATCCTCGACGAGGCCAGGGCCCGATCGAGCCCCCCGAGGAGCTTCCCGAGCGCCGCCCAGTCGTTGAAGACCGGCAGGAGCACGACCAGTTCGCGACGTGCCCCGCCTCCTTCGAGGGGGGCCCTGGGCGTCTGCGGGATGATGTGGGGCCTCATTCGCGATCGGTGCCTCGGGGACGACCTCGGGCCAATGCCCGGCCCGGTCGGCCGGACCGTCGACGGACTCCCTTACCAGGATGACCAATTTTCGGCTAGCTCAATGCGCCGTCTTCAATCCGTAACCGTCGGGGTGCGACTCGTGCCACTTCCAGGCGGTGGCCACGATCGACTCGATGTCGGGATAGCGAGGCGACCAGCCCAGCTCTCGGACGACCTTCTCAGGCGTGGCGATCAGGGTCCCGGGATCGCCGGGGCGTCGGCCGACGATCTCGTGGGGGATCGGCCTTCCCACGGCCTTCTCGGCGGCCTGGAGAACCTCCAGGATCGTCGTGCCCGTGCCCGATCCCAGGTTGTAATCGGTGCCCACTCCCGGCCCCAGGGCCTCGACGGCGAGTTGATGGGCCTGGGCCAGGTCATCGGTATGGACGTAGTCGCGGACGCAGGTCCCGTCGCGGGTCTCCCAGTCGCCTCCGAAGATCTTCAGCTTCTCTCGCCGGCCGACGGCCACCAGGAGGGTCAAGGGGATGATGTGCCCCTCGACATGTCGGCTCTCGCCGAACTGGCCGTCGGGATCGGCCCCCGAGGCGTTGAAGTAGCGGAAGATCGTATAGCTCATCCCATAAGCCCGGGAATAATCCTTGATCATCCGCTCGGCCGATAGCTTGGTCGAGCCGTAGGGCGTCTCGGGGACCTGCGGCGTGGTCTCGCGGATCGGCATCTCGACCCCGAAGGCGTAGGTCGCCGCGGTGCTGCTGAAGACGATCTTCGAGACGTCCGCGGCCCGCATCGCGTCGAGGACGCTCTTGGTCCCCACCGTGTTGACCTTCCAGTAACTCTCCGGGTCGGAGATCGAGAGCGGGACCGAGGCCAACGCCGCGAAATGCATGACCGCCTCGACCTTGTGGTCCTTGAGGGTCCTGGTCAGCAAATCGGTGTCGACGATGTCGCCCACGACCAGCCGCCCCTCGGGGACCGAGGCGACGTTCCCCTCGGCCATGTTGTCGAAGGCGATCGGGTCGTGACCGTTCTTGAGGAGCCATCGGAGGCAGGCGCTGCCGATATACCCGGCGCCGCCGGTCAGGAGGATCTTCATCGCGAGTGGTTCTCCAGGATCGAGGATCTCGTCAGGCAGGCCCGGCCGACGCGCCCAGGATAACATCGGCGGCGGCGGGGAGGTCCGCCACGACCCGGTAGCCGTCGGCTTTCGAGGCCTCGGCCTCGGGGAGGACCTTGCCGGTCCGGACCATCAAATTCCCCTTGCAGCCGGCGTTGATCCCGGCCAGGACATCGCTGATCATGTCGCCGATCATCCACGAGGAGGCGGTGTCGAGGCCCAGGTCGCTCGACGCCCGGAGGAGCATCCCCGGCCCCGGCTTGCGGTCGACATGGCTGGTTTCGAGACGATCGTCGCCAACGGGGGCCTCGGAGCAATAATAGATCCCGTCCAGCTTCAGGCCTTCGATGGCGAGTTGGCGACTCATCTCATCGTTGACCAAACCGAGTTGCTCCACCGTGATCATCCCCCGTCCGATGGCCGACTGGTTGGTGACGATCACCAGGGCATAGCCCGCGTCGCGGAGCCGCCGGAGCGAATCGGCGACGCCCGGGATCAACCGGACCTTGTCGGGGTCCGACAGGTAGTGGACATGCTCGATCACCGTCCCGTCGCGGTCGAGGAAGATTGCCGGTCGGGTCCCGGGCTTCGAGGATTCGGCCCTCATGATCGCTCCAGCTGCCGGATTATTCATCGATCGCCGCCTCGACCGGCCCATAGGTCCGCCGGAATCGCTCGGCCTGCCCGAGCGGCGGGGCCCAGCCGAGGACCTCGCGGAGCTTCCGGTTGTCGAAGCGAAGCGGTTTGAAACGTGCCTCGAACCGGCTGGGGACCAGGAGACTGGGCAGCTTCCCCTTGCCCCGGAACAGGCTCTTGCTGATCCATCGGGCCATCCGGACGCCCGGGAAGGCCAGGCCGTAGGGGATCGGGACCGCCCTGCCCCGCTCGCCGGTCCCTTTGAGATAATCCTTGAGATAGGCCGAGATCGTCGGGCCGATGTCGTCGACGACGTTAAAGGTCTGGCCGATGGCCTTCGGGTTCACCGTGGCCTCGGCGAAGCAGTGGGCGCAGTTCTCGACGTGGGTCAGCGGGAGCCGGGTCGATGGGCCGAACACCAGGTGGGTCGAGCCGAATTGCTGGCCGAGGCCGGCCAGATATTCGTTCCCCCGGCCCCAGATGAACCCAGGGCGGAGGACCGTCAAATCCCAGCCGTTCTCCTCGGCCAGGCGGCGAGCCACCCGCTCCTGCCAGACCTTGGCCACCGCGTAGCCGTCGCGGTCGTAGAGGTCGCTCGACGGCTCGACCGGAGATTCCTCGGTCAGCTCTCCTCGGATCTCGCTCCAGTCGTAGACCGAGAAGCTGCTGGCCAGGACCAGCCGTCTCGTCTCGGTCCTGGCCATCGCCTCCAGGAGCCGCTCGGTCCCGACCACCGAGGCGGCGAACTGGGCGTCCTCCGACCCCTTGACCCCGGCGGCCAGGTGGACCACCGCGTCGATCCCCTCGAACGCGGAAGGCAGGTCGCGCGAGGCCCGGAGATCGGCCCGGAAGATCTCGACCGAGTCGGGCCATCCCAGCCCGTCGATCCTGGCGGCGGGGCGGACCAGGGCGCGGACCTGTTGGCCTCGCTTCAAGAATTCGTCGACGACATGCCGACCGAGGAAGCCATTGGCTCCGGTGATGAGGACCTTCAAAGCTGGAACTCCGTCGCGGTGAGGTCGGCGACCAGGCGATTGACCTCGACGACCTGCCGGGGCGAGATCTCCGGCTCCCGCCCCGAACCCAGCGCCCGATAGGTCTCGCCCAGCAAGGCCCAGAGCCCTTCGTAAGCCCCCGGGCCGCCATCAAGTTTCCGGCGGAGCGTCCCGTACGCCGAGCCCCGGACGGCCTTGGCCTCGTCCAGGCTGTTGAACAGGGGGCGGAGCGGCTTGGGGCCGCCCCGGACACGTCGGATCGAGAGCCGGGTCTCGAACAGGTCGGCGGTCGCTTGCATCTTGGTCCCGTAGACCCGGAGCCAGAAGGCGTCGGGCTGACTGTGGGCGCTGAAGTTGAGGCTGGCCGTCCCCCGATCGGCCACGACCAGGGCCCGAAGCTCGTCCCACGGCAAGGGCCCTTCCGATCGCTTCGACCAGCTCGTGCTGACCTTCCGATGAGGCCCGATGAACTTGTGGGACAGGCAAGCCAGGTGCGTCAGGAAGTCGGCGATCGCCCCGCCGGGCATCGAGAGGCAGGGGTGCGGGGCGTTGGGATCGGCGAAGGCCGAACCTTCGCCCGCGATGTCGAGGCAGAGGAAGACCTCGACGTGGGTCACCTCGCCGAACTCGCCCAGGTCGATCAGGTCCAGGATCTTCCGGGTCGCCCCGTTGTAGAGGTAGTTGTAATCCTCGACCAGCGACTTCCCGCGGTCCTTGGCGTGAGCGATCAGGCCTTCGAGCTGCTCGAACGTGACCGTGGCCGGCTTTTCCAGGATGACGTGGGCACCGGCATCGAGCGCATCCATCGCCAGGGGATAGTGCGAGGTCGGCGGCGTGGTCACGTGAACCACGTCGGGCCGGACCTGATCGAGCATGGCTCGATGGTCGGTGTACCAGCCGGCCACGCCGTAGCGTTCGGCGGCCGACTCGGCCATCGCCCTCGACAGGTCGCAGACCCCCGCCAGTTCGACATTGGGGAGTTCGCGGAGGCAGGCCAGGTGTTGCCGGGCGATGTGCCCGGCGCCGATCAAGGCAGCTTTCATCAGGTCGATGACCCTTCGGGTTGCTCGGGACCGGAGCCGGATCGATCGATGATCCGAGCCGGGTTTCCCACCGCGACGGCCCCGGCGGGTACATCGCGGAGGACCACGCTCATCGCACCGACCTTGGCCCCCCGACCCACCCGGACCCCGCCGAGGATCTGGGCATAGGCTCCTAGCTCGACATCGTCCTCGAGGATCGGTGCGGGGCCGTCGTTCGTGCGGTTGCCGATCGTCACCCCATGACGGAGCGTGCACCGGGCACCGATGACCGAGTCGGCGTGGACGAAAATGTTACCAAAATGCCAGATCTTCAGGCCGGGGCCGACCGGGACCGACTTGGGGATGCTGATGCCGGTCAAGGTCTCGGTGAACCGAAACGCGAGCCAGTACCAACGATCGAGGATCGACCGCCGGAGGCCGGGCTTCCGCCGGTCGACCCGCCGGCCAAACCGATAGACGGCGATCGCCCAGATCGATTGTTCCTTGAGCCAGGGTCGCCGGGGGTATCGGGCCAGGTCGGCCTCCCAGTCGGGGTCGCTCATGATCGGGCGTCCGCCGGGGTGACGTTCGAGCGGGCCGAGGCCCCCTGCCCCTGGGCCGGGGCGTTGTACTCGATCAATCGGGCCATCCGACCTCGCCGACGGTCGAGGATATAACCGAACTGCCCGGCCAGGTTGGCCCACTTGGCGATCATGGTCAGGACGCCGTAAGCGATCGCGGTCCGTGGCCCGTCGACCCGCTTGCGGATCTTGAAGGCCAGCCGGGCCATCTGGAGCGGCAAGGCCAGCGCGACCAGGCCGGCCATCAGCGGGCCAAGGGCCGGGATCCCCCAGACCAGGCCGACCACCTCTCCCGCAAGCTCGCCGAAGATCACGGCGATCGGCCAGCCGAGGCCCCAGGTCCTCGCCCGTTTCAGCTCTCCGACGAACAATCGATCCTCGCCGGGGAACCGGGTGAGGATGTCGAGCCCGTTGTATCCGCTCCGATAATTCCGCCGCCACCACTGGCGGAACCGGGTCATGGCCAGGTCATGCCGGGTCATCTCGGCGTCGACCCGCCAGATACTCCAGCCGTCCCGTCGGAGCCTCTGGCAAAGCTCGGGCTCCTCGCCGGCGATGGCCGTGGGGTCGAACCCGCCGACGGCCTCGAACGCCTCGGCCCTCATGACCGAGTCGCCCCCGCAGGCGATCGACTCGCCGATCGGGGTGTCCCATTCCAGGTCGGCCAGGCGGTTGTAGACCGACTGCTCGGGGAACATCTCGCGGCGTCGACCGCAGACGACCGCCGCCCGGGGTCGAGCCTCCAGCTCCTGCCTGGCCCGTTCGAGCCAGCCCTCGGCGACCTCGCAGTCGCCGTCGAGGAACATCACGAACCGGAGCCCCGGGACGACCTCCTTGAGCCGATCGAAACCGGCATTCCGGGCCCGGGCGGCCGAGAACGGCCGGGACATGTCCAGCTCGACGACCTCGGCCCCCATCGATCGGGCCAGGTCGACGCTGCCGTCTGTAGAGCCCGAATCCACGTAGACGTAGGCCACCCCGCGGCCGTCGAGCGACCGGAGGCACCGCCGGAGCCGCTCCCCCTCGTTCCGGCCGATCGCCACCACGCCCAGTTCGTTCAAGAGGGACCTCCCGGCGAGGAGCGTCGGACGACCCTGGCCGGCATCCCCACGGCCGTCGAGCCGGCGGGGATGTCGGAGAGGACCACCGCATTCGCGCCGATCTTGCAGTCGTCGCCCAACGTCACCGCCCCGAGGATGCAGACCCCGCAGCCGATGTCGACCCGATTGCCGATGATCGGCAGGTCGAGATGCCGGTCCATGTTGGCGATCCCCATGGTCGTGTTCTGTCGGATGTGGACGTCGTCGCCGATCGACCGGGCGTGCAGGATAATCCCGCTGTGGTGCCAGATCCGGACCCTTCGCCCCAGCCGGATCGTGTATGGCAGCGAGATCCCCGCGGCGCACTCGACGAACAAGTACATCAGGCGATAGAGGATCGTCAGGGGGGCCCGGATGAGCTTGGGCCGATCCATCCGCCAGTTGCCGAACCGGTGGACGGCCACGGCCCAGAATCCTTGCTCGAAGATCGTCCCGCCGTGGTTGGCGAGATCCTCGCGGAGCAACCCCAGGAAACTGATCCCCGGAGGGTTGAGGTTCCGGTCGCCCCGATTCAATTCGGTAGGTTCGGCATTCGGGGGGGCGATGGTCCCATCGGCGGCGCTGGTCATCGCTTGCTCACCGTGAGGAAGTTGTAGCGGATGAAGTCCCAGAGCATCCACTGGGGGTCCATGTCCGGTTTTCGCTGGATCGCCCGGCGGACCCGGAAAGTGGCGAAGGCCAGAGCATACATCAGATCGGCCGAGATCGTCCGGAGGCGGCCCTGGTTCTTGAGGAAATAGCGGCGACGGGCCTCGAACCAGTAGCGAGGTCTTCGTTTTTGATGCTTCCCATCCTGGGTCACTCCCGAACTCTGGCCGACGAGGTGGATGACCCTGGAACCGGGGACATACCAGCAAGGCCAGCCCGCCCGGTTCGCCCGGAGGCAGAAGTCGACCTCCTCGAAGTACATGAAATAGCCATCGTCGAGCAGCCCGACGGCCTCGAAGACCTCGCGGCGGACCATCAGGCTGGCCCCGGCCACCCAGTCGACCGGCCCTTCTACTTCGGAGACTGGCGGCATCAGGACGTGCCGGTCGAGCACCTTCGAGACCGGCCCGAATCGCAGCCCACCCTCCAGTTCCGAGTAGACTGAGGGGAACCGGAACGCCGAATTCTGGGGTTTCCCATCGAGATGTTCCAGCCGGCTCCCGGCCAGGCCGACCTCGGGATGCCGGGCCAGGAAGTCGACCAGGGCTCCCATTGCCCCGGGGCGGACCATGGTATCGGGGTTGAGCAGCCAGATCAATTCGGGAGGGTCGTCGGACGACAGGGCCGGGGCGAGTGCCACGTTGTTGCCCGCCGCGAAGCCGCCATTCCGGGGCGATGAAACCAGCGAGACCCAGGGATCCCAGCCATAATCCCGGATCGCCGAGTTCAGGCGTTCCGCCGAGTCGTCGCCCGAGGCATTCTCGACCACCACGACCCGCGAACCCGGTCGACCTGCGACTTCGGACTCGAGCGAGCGGAGGCAGTCGACGGTCAGGTCGGCCGATCGGTAGTTGACGATGACGATCAGGAGGTTCATCGAGCCCAATCCTACCCTCAACCGAGGCCCGCGGTCCGGTGGCCGACCAGCGACCCGAGGGTCGGGTCGGCTTTGTGTGCCGCGAAATGGTCGTCGAAGGGGCGGATCAACTCCACGATCCGGGCCGCCCTCTCCCCTTCCATGATGGGCGCCCGGCACATCTCCTCGATCATCGACCGGAAGATCGGGTACTCCTGGACCGCGACCCGGGTCCCATAGGTGACCGTGGCCGATGGGTCGGTCAGCCCCGCCGCCAGCTCGTCCACGCGGGGGACGACGCGGGTACCATCCTTCGATGGCACCAGCTCTTCGAGGATCGCCAGCAGGAGGATTCGGAACAGCTCATCGACCACGGACCCGCCCTTCCGGTCGCGGAAGAGGCGGTAGGTGAAGATGGTCCCGTTGAAGTGGACGAACTTGGGGGGCTCGGCCATCACGCCGACCTTGCCGGTCGGGTAGTCGATAAACTGCGGATAGAGCATGCTGTCGAAGAGGATCTCGCCCCGATCGGTCGAACGGCGACGACCCTTGAGCTGGTACGGGGATCGAGATCGAGCCCATCGGTTCGAGAACATCAGCTCCCAGGTCCCGGGGATCTGATAGCCGAGCCGGAGGAAGTCGGGATCGTTCCGAGGGGTCACCCCGAGCGTGAACATCCCCCGATCCAGGCACTCGCGATACTGTCGCTCCAGGCCGCCGGATTCCAGGAAGAAGGCGTCGGCGTCGTGGAGGAAGGCGTGAGCCCCCCGGGCATGCAGGATCCCGTTGACCACGGCCATCCAGTGCGTTGCCGCCGAGCCCGGCGGCTTCATCGACCGGATGATCTTGTAGTCGAGGGGGCGGAGCCGGACCAACTCGATCCGGGGGTCGGAGAACGACCCGGCCACCTCGGCCAGGGCCCGGCCTCGGTCGTGCCCCTGACCATCGGGGACGATCAGGATCTGCCGGCAATGCGTGGTGTCCATCCGAAGGAGCCCCTCCAGCGCATAGCGCAGGAGGAACGGCATGTCCATCGGCGAGGGGAGGAGGATCGTGTATCCATCCTCGAACGGGCAAGATCGACGCCATCGGCCGAAGAGGAGCTGGAGCAACAGGCCCTTCTTGTCGATGCTCATGACGAGGCTCCTCCCCCTCCCTGGCCGGCCATCGAGGGGCCCGCGATTTCCTCGGCGGGTCCGGGCCTTCGGCCCATCAGCTCGCCCGCGACCCGTATGAGCAGAAACCGAGCATTTCGGGCATACCGGGGGGCCAGCCGGACCGGATCGGTGTAGATCCGGAAGGCCCATTCCATGCCGATCTTCTGGATCGCTCGGGGGGCCCGCTGGACCTTCCCGGCGACGAAGTCGAGCGTCGCGCCGACCTGGACCGAGACGGGTACGCCCAGCTCCTCGAAGTGCTCGGCCAGCCAGAGTTCCCCCTTGGGCTGCCCCAGGGCCACCATCAGGAGATCGGGCCGGGCCTCGCGGACCTGCTCGATCAGCGATCGGAGCCCCTCGCCCGAGAGCGTGCCGGACGCCGGGCAGGCGGTCCCCGCGACGATCAGTCCCGGATAGCGGGCCTGGAGCCGCCGGGCCGCCTCGTCGGCGATCCCATCGGCCCCTCCCAGCAGGAAGATCCGATGCCCCATCTTCGACGCCTGCTCGGCAAGGTCGTAGATCAGGTCCGAGCCGGCCACCCGCTCCGGGAGCGGGACCGGACCTCGACGCGAGGCCCAGACCAGCGGGGCCCCATCGGCCAGGAGGAAGGCGGCCCGGTCGTTCACCTCGCGAAGCTCGGGCCGCTCCGCCGTCAGCATGGCGTACTGGGTATTGGCCGTGATGAAGAACGAGGGCTGCCCGCGATCGATCAGCCGCATCACGGCCTCGGCCGCCTCGGTGCGGGTCATGGGGGCCAGGGGAAGCCCCCAGACCCAGGCCGGTCCGGTCATGATCGGCCCTCAAGGGCCGAAGAACCCGTGGCCCGCTTCAGGAGGATGCGTTCCCCTCGAATGCCGGCCGTCTCCGACTCGACCACCAGCCACGACATGATCGCCAGCTCCAGGCCGACCAGGAGCATGGCCGTCGGCATCATCAGCCATCCGGCCGCGTCGTGGGCGTACTTGCTCCCGACCTCGGCCCCGAACCGGTGATAGCACCAGGCCGTCGCCGTGATCCTCAAGACGTTGCTGGCCAGGGCGATCGGGATGATGCTGGGCAGCAGGATCACCCGTTTCCAGTTCGACATCGGCACCAGGCTGGCCGTGGCCGCGACCGTGGCCGCCAGGCTCATCAGCATCGACAGCCCATTGCAGGCCGCGGCGACTTCGAGACGCTCGTTGCCGACCTGGATCACATTCCCTTCGGGCATCACCCAGAGTCCGGTCAACTTCAAGAGCGCACACGAGCTGGTCGTCGCCAACGACTGAAGCGGCTGGGAGAGGGCCGAATTGATCTGGGGCGGGAGTGGGAAGAGGAAGATCAGGAACGCGAACGCCGGCCAGGTCCTCAGGAAACATCGCCAGCCCAGCCCGGCCAGCCCGAGCCCGGCGACCACCGGCAAGAGCGTGGCCGACTCCGACCAGTTCTGGCCCCGCTCATGGAAGAACGCGCGGGCCAAGAGCGACACGATGACGAGCGACCAGCCCGCGAGCCAGGGCCGGGGGGCCGACTCGGGATCGGTCGGCCAGGTCTTCCAGAGGATCACCAGGGCGATCGGCAGGACCAGGAACCCGTGCGAATAATCCGGCTCGCGGTTCCAGGTCTGGATAAGCGATGCCAGATTCGGCGAGTAAGACCAGCCCACCGCGGCGGCCACGGCGAGCACGGCCGCCACGTCGAGCGGGCGGGCCGCCTTCCAGTTGATCAGGGGGGCCGCCGGCCCGGGGGCGGCGACCGGCGAGGCTTCGACTCGATTGGGATCAGGATTCATGGGGATTGGCCGTCACTCGGCTTCCTGGGGGAAGGCCCGGCCCTGGGCCGATCCAACATCAGCTTCATCACGGGTAAGACGCCGTCGGACGCGGTCGCGTGACTCGACGGTCAGGACGTCACGGCCGGGGTGGACCGATCGGCTGGCCCGTTGTAGTTGTAGCTGTACGCGTAATTACCATAGGCCGCGTGCTGCCCCTTGACGCCATTGACGACGACTCCCAGCACGGGGATTCCGGCGGTGGCGAGTTGGCGATTGGCACGCTCGACCAGCGGCATCCGGCTGGCGTCGAAACGGGCGGCCATGACGGCGCCGTCGGCCCACCGTCCGATGATCAGGGCGTCGGCCACCGGGAGGATCGGCGGCGTGTCGATGATCACCAGGTCATACTGCTGGCGGAGCCGACCGAGCAGCTCGCTGAGCCGGGTCGACTTCAGGACCCGGCTGGGGTCTCTTCCGGTGATCCCGGCCGAGAGGAAGTGAAATCCGCCGGCCTGGACCGTGATCGTCGCGTCCTCGAAGGCCACATCACCGGCCAGGACATCGGCCAGACCCGGGCCGGGCGGGACGTCGAGCAGGCGGCCCAGCGAGGCCCGTCGCATGTCGGCGTCGATAAGGAGGGTCGAGGTCCTTGCGTTGGCGCATCGGGCGGCCAGGTGGGCCGCCAGTGTCGTCTTGCCCTCACCTCCGGTGGCGCTGGTGATCATCACGCAGCGACCCTCGCCGGACAGGCCCCCCTCGCAGAGCGCCACCCGGAGATGATCCAGGCTCTGGACGAACCGGGCCAGCCGTTGCTCCGACTTCTCGTCGTTGCCGTCCTCGCCTGCGCGGAGATCGGGCAGCGGGGCGATCGCGAAGACTTCCTGTCGAATCTTCGTGGAGAGGACATCGGGGTCGGCGACTCGGGCCGATCGGACCTCCAGCAAGACGACCAGTCCCAGGACGGCCCCCAGGATGCCCACCGGAGTGATCGCCATGAACTTTTTCTGGTTGTTCGAGAAAGGCTTGCCCGGAGGTTGAGCCTCGTCGACCACCGAGATTCGGGCCTCTCCTTTCGACTCGAACGTGAACTGTTCGATCCGGCGATTGACCGCCTCCTGCATCGCCCTGAGGCTCGCCCTCTCTTCCAGGACCATCGCGATGCTGACCGTATCCGCGGCCTGGTCCTTATTCTTGACTTCAAGCCGATCGAACTGAGTCTGCAAGGTCTGTTGTTTGATCTTCAGCAAATCAACCTTGGAGATGGCGGCGCGAAGATCGCTCTCGGCCGATTCGAATGGCCTTTTACCGCCGACCGCGGCCAGGATCTCCTCGCGAATTTGGCGGGACTTGAGCTCCCAGAGCCGTTCGTACCGGGCCTCGAGACGCTTGAGATTCTCATGGGCCTTCCGTTCGGCCGGGTCGCCGGGCATCCGGGTGGTCCGTCCGATCTGATCCCGTTTCTCGCGCGCCTCCATCATCTGATGGGCCAGGGCAATCACATCGCGATCATCGCGAAAACGGGCCTCGACCTGCTCGGCAATCAGGCCTTCGTCAACTTCGGGCGTCGGAGTCGGAGCATTACGGGCATTCTCGATGGCCGCCTTCATGGCCTCCATCTGGGCGGTCGCCTCGGCCAGATCCATCGAGACCACGAAGAGTTCATGCTGGACCTCGCGGAAGATATCCAGCGTGATCGTCCGCTGGGGATTGTCCCCCTCGCCACGCGCCGATTCTTCGTTCACTTGATCCCGGATCACGACCTGCGGGTCGGCATTCCCCTTGCCAACCAGGGACCGCCATTTCGCCTCGATGGCTGCCGACTTCTCCTCGAGGCCTTTCTTATACTCTTGGAGCGCCTCGATCTGGGTCGTCTTGTCGGCATTCGCCAACAACTTGTTGCTATTCATGAAGGCGTTGACCACGGCATTGACCAGGATGGCCGCCTCGAAGGCCTCTCCCGATGTCATCGAGACCTCGATCAGCGAAGTCGTGGGCACAACCCGAGCCGTGATATCGGTCGACAGCTCGATCACCACATCGGTAGCCATCTGGATCTTCGGCAGGACGGCCGCCTTGGGGCTGGCCGCCGCCGCCTGAAGGACCCCGGGGCTCTTGATCAGCTGGACCTGCGTATTCAGGAAAGTCGTCAATTGCTCGTTGTTACCGCGGACCCCATAGAGGTCGTCGGCCATCTCGGAGACCTGGATCAGGCTGACCGCCTTATACTTAGGCTTGACGAGCTTGTACACCGCCGCGCAAACGCCGGCCGAGCCGACCACCCAGAGCATCAGGACGAGCCACCAGTAACGACGGACCCCCCGGACCGCGACCCGGACAGACAGCGGCGAGGCCGTCGCCACCTCCGGCAGTCCGCCCGAATTCCGGATCGTCACCGGGACGATCGGGCGCTGGGACGCCATCCGGGCCGGGACGGACGAGCGGGGTGTATCGAAGGTATCCATGGTTGGTGCTCTTTCCGCGAATGATCGAGTCGTGAGTGACGCGTGCCGCGGGGTGGGTGGGACGTGGGCCTGGAGGGCCGAACGGGCCGGAGGCCCCGGCCCTGGGGCATCGCGACCCCGGGCGGTCGCGTCGGCGACCCCGGCATCGTCCGCGCGGGGAAACCCGCTTCAATTTACGGATCGGGAGCGTGCAGGGTCAACATAAAAATCCATGACGACCTCGCCACATCACCTTAATGTTTCCCGCGCACAACACCCCCCATCCTAAAAAGTAGAAAAACCCCCGGCTGTGCCCCGGGCCCCGAGCTCGCTTGACAGGCCCCGACCGATTCCGGCTATCCTGGGATCAACCGGACCCGATTCCGCAATGGGCGACAAGTCGGCCGAATCCCGCCCCCCCCGACCGAGATCCGCACGTGAAAGATCAGAAACCGACCGAAGGGGCAACGCCGGGCGAAGGCCCGGGAAGCGGCCCCCGTCCGCCCCGAGAGCGGACCGATCGGATCTTCCATCTGAACGTGAAGGCCGTCGGTGGGCTGGTCGCGGCCGTGGTCCTCTCGGGGATCATCTACGCGATCGCGGTTCGTAACAATGATGAAAAAGTCCGCGAGCAGGTCCTCGAAACCGCCGCCACTTTCGAGAAGGAAGGCAAGATCGACCTGGCGATCCGCAACCTGGCCCGCTATCTCGATGCCCATCCCGAGGACATGAAGGTCCTGGAACAGCAAGCCCGAATCACCGCCCAGGCCGCCCGAAATATCGACGAATTCGAAGCCGCCGCCAGGATCAATGACAAGCTCCTTCGGAGGGATCCCGACGCACCGGAACGCCAGGAGACCCGTCGGCGGCTGATCGAACTCTACATCAAATCCGCCGCCCAGCTCCAGGCCTACGCCGAGAACGCACAATCACGGACCAAGGCGAAGGAGGCGGTCTTCAATCAGAAATATCAAGCGGCCAAGACGATCGCCGAGAATTTGATCTACAAGTTTGAACCCGGCGAAAATGGCGAGAAGATCAAGACGGACCAGGAAAACAAGGATTCCAAACCCGGCGATCACCGACTGCTGGCCGGGGCCCTGGAGGGGATGGCGGCCCCCGGAAATCCCGAGGCCCTCGACGAGGCGATCCGAGAATACCAGAAGGCCCTCCGAGGCGACCCGGGCGACTCGATCGCCGCCGAGCAGCTGGCCCGGATCTACCTCGATCGTCGGGACGATCCGGCCCAGGGCGAGGCGATCCTCGACGGGCTGGTCGAGGCCCGCCCAGGATCCCACGAGGTCCGCCTGACGCGGTTCCGATTCTTCCGAAAGACGCGTCGCCCCGAACGGGCCGCGGCCGAACTCGAAGAGGCGATCCGCCTGGCCCCATCCGACCTCGTGGTCCGTCTGACCGCGGCCGACGAGGAGCTCGCCCGGGGCAACGGCAGCGAAGCCCGAAAGCACCTCGACGCGATCCCCAAGACGCTCCAGAATGACCTTCGCATCCAGGTCATGCGAGGCATGATCGACTTCAACGATGAGCGACCCGAGGATGCCATCCTCGGCTGGCGACAGGGCCTGATGACCGTCGACGGCACCGACGCCGATCTGACCTGGTGGCTGGCCCACGCGTTCCTTCGAATGGGAAATGTGGCCTCGGCACGCCCTCTAATCCTCCAGTATCGCCGCCTGACCAGCGAGAATGATCCACTCCATCGGCTACTCCAGGCGGAACTCGAAGAGCGGACTGGCCGACCGACCCGCGCCATCTCCATCCTGGAAGCGGTCGAGGACGAGCTCTCCAACTTGTATCTGGGCATGGCGTCTCTGAGCCTGGGTCGTTGCTACGAGGCCATCTCGGACCGAGGCAAGGCGCTGCAGGCATACCGGCGGGCCAACCAGGTCGACTCCAACCTGTCCGAAGCCCGGATCGCCGCGGCCCGACTCCTGGGCAATAACGCCGACGCGATCCGGGAGATCGAACGAGGGCTGCAGGTCGATGCCACCGACCCGACCCTGCAGATTGCACTGATCACCGCCCTGCTCCGTCGAGAGGCCGGCCGGCCACAGCAATCCTGGCGGGAATTCGACCAGGCCATGGCTCGGGCCACCAAGTCGATGGGGATGAATGCACCACTCCTGCTGAACCAGGCCTACCGGCTCGCCCTGAGCAATAACATCGGCGAAGCGATTGCGTTACTCGAAAAGGGTGTCGCCTCGATCCCCAAGAATTCCCTCATGTGGATCACGCTGGCCGAGGCCCTCAATCGGGCCGGACGACCCGGCGAGGCGTCGAAGGTCCTCGAACGAGCCTCGAAGCCCGAGGCCGTCGGCAACCGGGCATCGATCTGGATCGCCCGAGCCCAACTCCTCCTGGACCAAGGCCGAGGCCGCGAGGCCCGCGATCTCCTGGAGAGTGTCACCGGGAAAGTTCCCGTCGGAGATCGACCGGAAGTCTGGGAGGCCCTGGGCCGACTCGATGCATCCCGAGGCGACCTTGCCGGCGCCCGGTCCGCCTTCACCGAGTGGGGCCGGCTCCTCCCGGAAGACCCACGGCCCCGGCTCGCCTTGCTCGACCTGGCCGAAGCCGTCGGCGATGAGGCGACCCTCCGAGCTACCGTCGAAGCACTTCGGTCGATCGACGGGCCGGAGGACATCGCCTGGCGACTCAGCCGGGCCCAGCAGCTCCTCTGGGAGCGGACCTCAAACGCTCTCGACGCCCCGACCAGCGACCCCGGGCTGGACGAGGCGAATCGGCTCGTCGAGGAAGTTCTGAAAGACGCCCCAGAGATGCCCGCAGCCCATCTCCTCAGGGGGAGGGTCATGGAGCAGCTCAACAACCCCGTCCAGGCCCGGATCGCCTACGAAAAGGCCTTGCAAGGCGGTGCCCAGGCGGCACTCCCACGACTGGTCGAGCTCCTGACAAGGCTCGGCCAGTTCGACGACCTGGAACGGCTCAAGGACTCGGTGCCCCCTTCCCAGGTCGAACGACTTTCGGCCGCCGCCTCCTACCGGGCGGGGAATACTGAAGCCGCCAACCGTTTCCTCAATCAGGCATTCCAGGATGGCGGAGGCATTCGGACCTCTCCGGCATGGCAATCCCGGATGCTCGAAAATCTCGGTCGACGTGATCGCTCCGAAGCCGTCCTCCGCGGGGCCGCCGAGCGTCAGCCGACGGCCATACAGCCCTGGGCCGAGTTGATCCGAGGCCTGGCTCGCCACGGCAAGGAGGCCGAGGTCGCCGCGACGATCGAGCAGGTCATGGCGCTCGTCAAACCTGAGGAGAAAGAGCTCGCCGAAGCCCAGCTCCGTTGGGCCGCCGGCGACCGGAAGGCGGCAGACCTGGCCTTCCAGAACGCGATCGCCCGCAAGCCGGATGACATCGCTCTCCTGATGACGGCCGCCCGTTACTTCAAGGAAGGAGGCGAGGTCAAATCGGCAGCGACCCAGCTCGAGGCGGTCCTCAAGCTTGAACCGAAGAACCGGGAGGCCGTCCAGGAACTCGCGGTCCTGTTGGCTTCCCAGCCCGAGACGTGGAACGAGGCCGAACGCCTGATTGGCGTCGAAGCATCGCCCGGAGACCTGCCCGCCGATCGGCTGGCACGCGGGATGGTCATGTCTCGAGCTACCGAACCAGCCGTCAAAGCTCGAGCCGTCGAGATACTGCAAAACCTCGTCGAAGACAGCTCTGCCAAGAGTTCCCTCGCGATCGTGGGACGCACCTTCCTGACCCGTCTGCTCCTGGAATCCGGCCAGCCCGATCGTGCTCGAGAGGTTGCCGCGATCCTCGCAACCGCTTCGGAAACTCCTGAGGCCATCGGCCTTTACATCGAATGTCTTCTCGGGACGAGGAATATTCCCGAGGCGCTCCGCCAGGTTGCTCGCCTGGAATCGATCGATCCGAGCGACGCGAATGCTCCCGAATATCGGGTCCGATGCATCCGCGAATCCGCCGGTCCCGGGGACGCCGCCAAGGCCCTGGTGAAGGCCGTCCGCGATCAGGCCTCCCGGCCGGAATCCGAACGGTTCGCCCGCGCCGCTTTCGATTCCATCTCCGCGATGGATCCGACCGCGCTTGATGAAGCGGAGAACATCGGTCAGGTCGTCACCGGATTTCGCCCCAGCGCCTCTTGGATGCTGGGGCGGATCCTGGCGCGTCGGGGGCAACTCGGCGAAGCGCTTGATGTCTGCCGGGCGAGCGTCGAGGCGAAACTTCCCGAAGATCAACGAGGTGCGGCCGAGGTCGCCATGGAGGTCGCCACGGCACGCGATGTCGACACCGCCGTCATGACAAGAGCCGCCTCGATCGTGGATGAAATCCTGGCCAATCACCCGTTCGATTTCGCGGTCCTGAAAATGGCCGCCATGATCCGCCACGCCCAGGGCCGATTCGAGGACGAGGTTCAACTCTACCGCAAAGCCCTGACGATCCAGCCCGGCGATCCCCTCTGTTCCAACAACCTGGCCTGGGCACTATCCGAAGGCCTGGGACGCCCCGAAGAGGCCCTCCCCCTGCTCGACGAGATTATCGCCCGCCAGGGTCGGGTGTTCTGGGTCCTGGACACCCGAGGCGTGGTCCTGACCAGGCTCGGACGCCTCGACAGGGCGATCGAAGATCTGAAGGATTCCGCGGCCGAGCAGCCTTCCTCGGTCGTCCTCTACCATCTCGCTCGGGCCTATCGAAAGGCCAATCGCGACCAGGAATTCCGGCAATACCGGGACGAGGCCCGCCGAGCCGGAATTTCACCGAAAGAACTCGACCTGACCGAGCGGGCTGAGATGACTTCACTCATGTCGCTCTGATCAATGAGCCGGGGTGGTCGCGGATAAAAAGACTAGGCGTTCTCCGATCGGGGCGATGAGATCCAGGAGGAGAGTTCCTCGCCCCGACCGAATTCGGTCCATAACTTCAGCACGACATCATACTCATTGGCTCGTGTCGCCGTCCGGAGGAAGTCTCGAGGTTCTTCTCCGGATGTAACACCGACGATGACCCGCAGACCGGCGGCGGTCGCCGACCATTTCGGGTCTTCTTGGAGTGCGGAAAGAACTTCGACGCAGAACGGCTCTAGATCCTCGGCGTCTTCGCCGAATTCCCCACCCCGAACCAGATGGGCAAGCCCATCACCGATGCCAAGGTCGTCGGCGAAGTCGCCGAAGTACCAGCTATCGTCCGGATTGGCCCATCGTAGCCATGTGGCGAGCTGCTCCAGGTTGTCGGACTTCTCCCGCGCCTTTCCCCGACAGCGGTATCCTGCGGCATAGTATTCGTCAGCCACGCGGTGCAACTTTTCCTCGGTGGCGACGGCATAACCGAGGTAGGCGCCGCAGGGACCAGCAATGATGGCCAGTGCATATGGAGTCTCATCGGGGGCATGCCGACGAAACTCGGCAAGCGCATCTGCAGTGGCACCCCGTAGAATGGAGAAGAAGGTCGGTCGATCCATAGATGCCTGCTCCGCCTGAATCGAATCCGGCCCTGGACGTCAAGAGGAGAGTTCCCTGGGCGTTTTATGCGATCTTGCCCCTCGCTTAATACCTCTCAAGACAAGCGGACCGCGATGCCATCAGGCAGAGGATCGGAAGGAAGGACCAGCCCACCGATACATACCTCTGAACGTGTCAAGTGTTGCCCGTGGTTCGACGGCGGATTTGTTACAATGACGCGGCTCGGTGAAGCGGAGTCAGGCTCTGCGGGGACGCAACCGGACGAGGAATAACCGGGCCGACGGTGCGCCGAGGCGCACGAGGCCCCTGGCCGGCCCCGGTCGTCCAGGGGTCGCTTGTCCTTCCAGCCCGCTTCGGACACCGGAGCCATGCCTCGGAAAATCCCGGGGGTGCGGGGGCAGAGCCCCCGGGGATCGATGCCGCCCACGCCCCGGCGGTCACGGGACGAGAGACGATGCGCCCCAACCAATCAACACAATCCTACTCCTGATATCTAAAAGAAGATCTCATTTCCGCCGCCCCGCCGGGCGGCCAGTCTCGCCTGAGTTCGCTGGCTCTTGCTCGCCCTTCTTCCGGCCTCGATCCTCGGCCGGCTCTGCTCCAGAATCGGCCGACTTCCCCTGGTACAGCCCCCGGACGAAATCCCCTAGTTCTCGCTCCGCGAGCATCCGACGCTCGCCGGCGGGCAGGCTCTCAGGCGCCGTCACGGGAGGCAGTTGGGCCGACCGGTAGACCTCCGCCAGGCCCGATCCGGCCTTGGCCCGGGGCGATGCCTGTGTTCCCTCAGCCGCCTGCGTGCCGGCCCCCTGGAGCTTGGCGAACTTCTCGCGCATCAGCTCCGGCCTGGCGTAGCGGTACGGCTCGTTGTTCTTGAGCATCAGGTAGGCGATCGTCACCAGCTTGCGGGCCACCGCCGTGATCGCTACCGCGCGGCTCTTCCGCTTGGAGAGCCGGCGGAAGAACGCCCCGATCGGGCCGGGGTGGCGGCTGGCGTGCTGGGCCGCCTGGGTCAGCAGGCCGCGGGCCTGGGGGCTGCCCGACTTGGTGATCGGCCCGTGGTAGCACTTGCGGCCCGACTGCCTCGTCGAGGGGACTAGCCCCAGGTAGCTGGCGGCGTGGTCGCCATCGCGGAATCGGCCGATGTCGCCCAGCGCCGAGAGCAGACCCAGGGCGACCACGTAGTTCACCCCGGGGATGGTCATCAGGAGCTGGACCCGCTTCTCTTTCCGAGCGGACTCGGCCAATTCCTTGTCGATCTCGGCGAGCTCGCCGTCGATCAGGGCGATCTGCCTGAGCTCGCTGTCGCGGGCCAGTCGAGCATGGGCGGGCAGGTCGAGGGCCTTCAGCCAGGCCATCCCGGTCTTGGTCCAGAGGACCTTGCAGGGGGGCTGAAGCAGCAGGCGAGCGAGCAGGCACTGGACGCGGTTCTTGGCCCGCGACCTCTGGGTCATCAAGGCGGCGCGGTGGGTGAGCAGGCCGCGGAGTTGCTGGGTGTCCTGGTCGGGCTGCCAGACGGTGGGCAGGTAGTCGCAGCGTAGGAGCTGGGCGAGGACCTCGGCGTTGACCTTGTCGGTCTTGACCTTGGCCTCGGCGATGGCGCGAGTCTTGAGCGGGTTGCCGACGACGACGCGGGCCACGAAGGGGCGGAGGACGTTGACGACGGCCCAGGTGTTGGTGGTGGCCTCCAGGGCGATGTGGTCGGTCTTGGTGAGCTGGGCCCGGGCGAACGCCTCCAGCTCCTGTCGCAGGCAGCCGGTGCGGCCGCGGTAGGCGACCTTGCCCTTGTCATCGAGGGCGCAGACTTCGATGAACTGCTTGTGGAGGTCGAGGCCGACGTATCGATCCATTGCCATGCCTCCGTCGAGACCGGGCGTGGGCGGGTGCAGCTCGCGGGAGCGAGCCAAGTGGGCCGAACGGCACTTACCTCTTCGAGCTCGTGGCTCAACCGGGTGGGCCGCGGGGTGGTCAGTTAAAAAACCGGGCTCGAAGCCCATATCTATCATCGACCGGCCCCGAGGTGAACGGCCCGCCCCATGCCCGGACGGCATTCGATCGTATCCGCTTCACCCCGTCCCGAATCCGGTATCCCTAGATATAAGCCGGAGTGCCAGGACGTTGCAAGCGGGAGGAGCGGTGTTTGGTCACCGCCCTGCTAACGTTCATACCCGATAATAAAAAACCCGATGACTGTTAGCTTCTCTCGAAGTAACAGGCATCGGGGATGATTCAATCTACGATTATAGCCGATCGAGACCAGGCTCGCGAAGTGGCCGAGTTCAGGCCGCTTTGCGACGGAGCCGGCTGGCGCCGACGACGCCGGCCAGGCCAAGGCCCAGCATGACCAGGCTGGCGGGCTCGGGGACCACCGGAGCGACGGCCAGGGTGAACGAACCCGAGACCGGTCGGCCCGCGCCACCCACCTGGGTCAGCCCGATGGCCAGGACGGCCGGGGCGGAGTCGCCCTTGCCCGGGAACAGGGTGCCACCGGTGAAGGTCCCGATCAGCTCGATGTTACGGAAGGAACCGAGGGCGAAATCCGAGGTGATCGCCGTCGCCACGAACGTGCCGAACGCGGCGTTCCCGAAGGTGAACGAGGTCGGCGCAAGCGTCAGGGTGAAGGGACCCGTGCCGACCGAGGTGCCGCCCGCGACGTTGGAGGCGAAGTCGCCATCGCTGGGAGAAGAAGCGGTCAGACCCGAGAAGTTGAAGACCGAAGCGGAGCCAACGCTGGTGGTGTTCATCGTCGTCGAGCCTACGCTGATGGCCTGCGAGCCGGACACCGAAGCGGCCTGGGCGGCCGAGGTACCCGCCAGCACAACCAGGCCAGCGAGTAGGAAGCGGATCGTGTTCGTGAGGCCGTGTCGCATTAGTACTCCTGTGAAATGGACCGAGAAGAATTATGGGGTAGCTCGGCCTTCTTTGGCCGACCAAACTCCCGCCCTTTAAAGGGTTTCCAGCATTCGGCGAGTCGCTGAATTGAGACGAATGTCATGGTGGAGTCATAATCAGACATAGTCAATCAAAAAACACCTAGACGGGACAAATCTGTTCAGGTCCTCGGTCCAGCAAAGTTCTTTGACAGAGGTAAGTCGATTTTTTTCAACATAAAGGCACCGCAACGACTTGGGGGAAATTTTTGCGACCGTCAAGTCCGTAGAGACAACTTCTGTAGTTGGACGTTATAATAAGGCGATGTGGGCTTTACACGGATCCGAACAGACCTTAAGACTAGCAAATCGACCCCATCCGACGTAGCTGAAGCAAAGACTCATTCGATGCCGAGGAGTCCGCTCGATGATCGGTCACGCGGAGAATTCCGAGTCGGTCGAGGTGCGTTCGGGGAAGAGCGACCTGGGAGGGCTGGTTCGAGTCGCGCTCCGTACGATTCTGGTTCTCTACCTATCGCCGGTCATCGTGATAGTTTTGATGATCGGAGTCATATCCGTGGTCGTTCAAACGCTCTTCGGGGGCGGAAACAGCACGGCCGAGCGAGTCCGCATCCGGGAAATCGTCGACCCCAAGGGGCTTGCGCGCGGACGAGAGGAAACGCTCTTCTCGATCAGTTCGAACCCTCGAGGTACGGGCATCCGTTTTTGAGGCCTTGTCCGCTCGGCTCGCCTCATCGATTTCATGCTCGATCGCTGGGATGAGATGAGAGAGGAATTGCTCGATCGGATCATCGGGTTGAAGTCGTTCGCCGTCCGCGACTCTACGTTGTACCTGAATCTTGAAGATCCCCGGATTGCGCCGAGGAAACTTTCGATTCGACCCGAAGCTGGGAGACCAAACTCCGCCTAAACGGAACGAGTAATAGACGCCTTCTCGAAGATTCAAGAGGCCACTGTCGCCTTTCGAGTAGATCGCTGATCGGAACTTGCACTTGGGGCGACCATCCGTCTCGGTCTCACTCAGCTTGATCTCCCGGTCGGCGGAATCGCCGGACAGGACATAACCACTGGAGGGGTAGCAGACCTCGGGGGTGTGGGGGATGACCGGACCAGCCGGCCCGAACAAGACGAGGACGACCAGCGAAACGCCGGTCAACTCATCGACGTAGGTTCGCATGACATAATCGCTGGCGCCGGTGATCCGCATCGTCAGCGAATCGAGCGTTCGTTCGCCCCCTTCCTGGATCTTCCACCCGCCGAGCGTGGTCGGGATATCCTTCAGCGGAAATGGGCAGGTTTCCGTGATGCTCGACTCGACCTCGTGTCTCCGATCCTGGACCGCCCTCGCCAATCCCGAGATCAGCAGCAGGACGCAACCTGCCGACATCCACAGGATCGTGGATCGTCGACGGCGGTAGGGAGACAGCACTTTGTCATCGGCGACTGGCGGGGCGATCGCCTCAGTGGAAGACATGATGCTCGACTCGCAGGGGAAACCGGTAGGGGTCAGCGACGAGGACCGATGACCAGATACGTGGATCGCGAGGGATCGTGACGCTTCCACGTTTACCGTAGGTGATTAGCAAGCACCTTTCCCGACGATCACGACTGAAATTGTCTTGATCAAGATTTGCAGATCGACGGCCAGGGTCCAATTCGTAACATAGTTCAAATCGAGCCCGAGCATCTGCTGGCTATCAATATCGCTCCGACCCGACACTTGCCAGGGCCCGGTGATGCCAGGGACCACCGTCAGGCGTCGCGAGTAACCCCGGTGATCGACGTCCGCCAGCTTCTCGCTGTCGCGGAGTTGGAGCGGCCGGGGACCGACCAGGCTCATATCCCCCATCAGGACGTTCCAGAGCTGCGGCAACTCGTCCAGGCTGGTCTTCCGGAGAAACCGCCCCAGGGACGTCACCCGAGGGTCATCCTTGATCTTGAAGAGCACGCCGCCGGCGCTCTCGTTCCGAGCCTCCAGGTCGCGAAGCCGTTGCTCGGCGTCGGGGACCATGGTCCGAAATTTACAACAAAGAAAGATTCGACCATTCAGTCCCACCCTCGGCTGGCGAAACAGGATCGGACCCCGCGATTCGAGCCGAACCAGGAGGCCGACCAGGGCCAACAGCGGTGCGAGGAAGATCAGCCCACCGATCGCACCGACGAGATCCATGGCCCGCTTCACCGTCGATCGAGTAGCCAGCGCGGGAGCCGTCGCGATTCGAGGCTCGACCGCGAGGCGACTCCCAGGCGAGGGCGCGATCTCATAAGTTGTCAGGGTCATCGGGCTGAGGGTGCTCATTGGGACGGCTTCTCCGGGAGGAGACCTGGCGGTGTGTCTGGCTCGGCAGAGCGAGGACCGATAATGGACACCACCGGCGGGGTAGGCGGTCGGGACCGCGTACGAGAGGACCGGGAGAGGTCGATGGCTTAGCTTAGCGATCGCAACTTTCCAGGTCAATTCATTATCGGGCAGAGTGTATGATCTTTGAGCACCAATTGCCGCAAGGTGTTGCTTTTTTCCTACACCTGAAGAAAGGATAATTTCTCTTCGATGTTCACCAAATCCCCCCAAAACACAATTTCTTCTCGCAATTTTCGCTTTATTGACCACGCAGGATCGATGCCGTTCAACTTCAGGACCTGTCCACGAGTCGCTCTTTGAACCAAAAATGCCTCATTTATTGCCGATCTTCCGAGCACTTTTGCCTTTTCTATTGGCGTCGCCCAAGATGAAATGCATCCATCATTTGTCACCCAATAATCCAAAGTTAGCGGGAGGTTGACGATTCTCGAGGGGTTCGGACCCAGCTTCGGGGACCTCGACCGGCAGCGACCGCTATCTTCCAGGCGGCGTAATAGGGCAGAGCGACCAGACTCCCGAGATAGCGCAGAGGAAGGCCCATGACAACCGTCGGGCTTATGGCATAGGCCGAGAGCAGGATCGCCATCGCAACCTGAGCCACCAGGAGCCCCTCGACCAGCCGCCCGGAGCCATTCCCGACGAGATGTGCGAGCGCCAGCGAGAAGGCCATGGCGAGCCCCAGGGCTAGGCTGACCAAGGGTGGGAAGAAGAGGTCGAGCAGGTACATGGTCTTGCGATAAACCCCAATCGACTCCGATCGGGCCAGCGGTCCCGCGAACTTACCCCGAAGGGCCCGGCGACCGGCCTCCCATCGTCGACGCTGCGAGGCCGCACCCGGTCCACCCCGGCTGACCATCTCACCGAAGACCCGGGCCTCGGGCAGGAAATGAACACGTTCACCTCGGGTCCGGAGCATCAAAGCGAATTCCATGTCCTCAACCAAGCCGTAGGCCCGCCAGGGAAAACGGCGGAGCCCGCGGCTTGAGAAGCACATCCCGTTCCCTTTCAAGCCGACGCTCAGGCCCAGTCGATCCAGGCCCAGCATCCAGACGCCGTTGGCCAGACTGAATGCGTAGGTCATCAGCCGGGTGCGCCACGAGGCATCGGGGTTCCGGACCGTGTAATAGCCCTGGACCCAATCCTGGCCCTGGTTCAGGGCCTTGCCGAAGGTGTCCAGGAGTCCCGGGTCGACTACGGTATCTGCGTCGATCAGGACGACCGCGTCATATCCCGATTCGGGGCGTCCTTCGGGGATCTCCGAGAAGAAATATTCGAGCGCGTGACCCTTGCTCCGCAGATCGGGAGCCTGCCGCTCGACGACGGAGGCCCCGGCCTGGCGAGCGGCTCCGGCCGTGCCGTCGGTGCAGTTGTCGGCGATCACCCAGGTCGTGAAGAGCTCGGCGGGGTAGCTCAAAGCCCGGCAACTCTGGACCGTCGAGGCAATCACCCCTTCCTCATCATGCGCTGGGATGACGATCAGGAACCGCCATCGGCGATCGGTTGAGGAAAGCGAGGGAGCCCGACCCAGTAGTGCCGCCAACACCAGGAGGCCGAGGAAGACGAAGAAGGGGGCCAGGAGCGCGGTGAGCAGGCAGGATGCGATTTCGAGAAGGATCATGATGGGCGAAATCGTCCAGGTGGGAATGGGTGGGGAAAGGGATCGCACCTATCATCGATCGGCCCGATCGGGTCGCCGAAGATCGGTCGATGAAGACGGTCGGCCCGTCAACGGGTCCGATAGAGGTAATTCAGGAGCTTTTTCTCGGCCGATTGGGAGTCCGAGGATGGGAGCCCTGCCGGACGAACCCGGATCGCACCGGCGGCGACCACGACGATCCCGCCCAGCTCCAGGATCCAGTTCCATTTCAGGCCACCCAGTTGCGAGGCCAGGAGCGTGTCGACGTGGTGGAATGAAGCGGCGCGGATCACCACGAATCCCATCAGGAAGGCCATCCCGACCAGGGCGAGCCATCGATGCCGGAACGATCGGCGGGCGAGCCAGAGCGAGACGATCAGCAGGAGTAGACTCGAAGCCGCGACACAACCGAGGAATAGGGCCTGATATGTCCGACGATCCTGATGGAGCCCATTCGCCTTCAGGATTCGGCGTCCCAGGAGCGTGAAGAGAGTCTGGAGGTCGATCTGCTTGTTGATCCCGAGCAGGAGCATCGCCACCGAGAGCGTCAGCCAGAAGCCCGAAGGCCTCGACCTCCGACGGCCCCCGGGCATCGGCTCTCGCCAGGCGGCCCGGGCGCACGCGGCGGCCGCGAGGAGGTAGGCCACCACCGTGACCCAGCCCACGACCGTCGGGTCGCCGATGGCCGGTCGCCAGCGTCCGTCGATCACCTCCGCCAGCAGCAACGTCCCATCCATCAGATCGACTCCCGTCGAGGATCCTCAATCGGGATGATAGCGGGGGAGTCGCGACTCCGGAATGTCGCGGAGCCTCGGAGCCTCGGCATCCTTGGGCGAGAGCAAGGGCGCCGAGCCTGGCCAGTCGATCGCGATCTCGGGGTCGTCCCAGAGGATCGAGCACTGACCGGTCGGGTCGTAGCCCTCGGTGCATTTGTAGGTGAAAAGCGCGGGCTCCTCGCCGATCACGAGGAATCCGTGGGCGAACCCGGGCGGGATGTAGAGTTGCCGACCGGTCTCGGCCGAGAGAGTCACCCCTTCCCACTTGCCGAAGGTCGGCGAGCCGACGCGGATGTCGACCGCCACGTCGAAGACCTTGCCGCGGGCCACGCTGACCAGCTTCCCCTGGGCGGTCGGATACTGGTAGTGGAGCCCCCGGAGGACCCCCACCGCCGAGCACGAGAGGTTATCCTGAGCGAACACCGTGGGCAGGCCCCGGGCTCCGTAGTTGGCGGCGCTCCAGGTCTCCAGGAAGTAGCCCCGGTCATCGCGGAAGATCCGAGGCTCGATCACGACCACGCCCGGCAGCCGGGTCTCGATCACTTTCATGGGAGGATTCGCTCTTCGAGGATGCTCAAGAGGTACTGGCCGTACTCGTTCCGAAGCTGGCCGGCGAGGGCCCGGACCTGGTCCGAGTCGATGAACCCCATCCGGTAAGCGATCTCTTCCAGGCACGAGACCTTCAAGCCCTGCCGATGCTCGATCACCTGGATGAAGTTGGCCGCCTGATGGAGTGCCTCGTGCGTCCCGGTGTCGAGCCAGGCCATCCCTCGGCTGAAGACCTCCAGGTGGAGCTTTTTCTTCTCGAGATAGGCGATGTTGACGTCGGTGATCTCGTACTCGCCGCGCTTCGAGGGCTTGAGGTCGCGGGCGATGTCCAGCACGTCGTTATCGTAGAAGTAGAGCCCGACCACCGCGTACGACGACCGGGGATTCGCGGGCTTCTCCTGGAGGCCGATGACCCGGCCGGTCTCGTCGAACTCGGCCACTCCGTAACGCTCGGGATCCTTGACGTGATAGCCGAAGATGGTCGCCCCGTCGGCCTTTGAGGCGACCCGCTGGAGCTGCTCGCTCAGGCCGTCGCCGTGGAAGATGTTGTCGCCCAGGACCAGGGCCACCGGGTCCTTGCCGACGAAATCGCGACCGATCACGAACGCCTGGGCCAGGCCGTTGGGCACGGCCTGCTCGGCGTACGAGAGCTCGATCCCCCACTGATGGCCGTCGCCCAGGAGTTCGCGGAATCGCGGGAGGTCCGAAGGGGTCGAGATCACCAGGACTTCGCGGATACCCGAGAGCATCAGGACGCTGAGCGGGTAGTAGATCATCGGCTTGTCGTAGACCGGCAGGAGCTGCTTGCTGACCACTCGGGTCAGCGGGTAGAGCCGGGTCCCCGAGCCACCGGCCAGGATGATCCCCTTGGTGGTGGTCGTCGCGGGTTTCGTCATGAGCGTGCCCCTAGTCCGAGCCGTTCCTGGAGATAGCCGCCGGACTGGACGTTCCGGCACCATTCCTCGTTGTCGAGATACCAGGCCACGGTGCGCCTCAGGCCGGTCTCGAACGTCTCCGAGGGGCGCCAGCCCAGCTCTCGCTCGATCTTGCCGGCGTCGATGGCATACCTCTGATCGTGGCCCGGCCGATCGGCGACGAACGTGATCAGGCCGGCGTGCGGGACATGCGGCGAGTCGGGCCTCATCTCGTCCAGGAGCCCGCAGATCGCGCGAACGACCTCGATGTTGGTCCGCTCGTTGTGGCCGCCGATGTTGTAGGTCTCGCCGGGGACCCCCTTCTCCAGGACCAGTCGAAGGGCCCGGGCGTGGTCGTCGACGAAGAGCCAGTCTCGGATATTGTCCCCCTTGCCGTAGACCGGCAAGGGCTTGCCCGCCTTGGCGTTGAGGATGACCAGCGGGATCAGTTTCTCGGGGAAATGGTAGGGGCCGTAGTTATTCGAGCAGTTGGTGACCAGCGTCGGGAGGCCATACGTGTGATGCCAGGCGCGGACCAGGTGGTCGGAGGCCGCCTTGCTCGACGAGTACGGGGATCTCGGGTCGTAGGGCGTCTCCTCGGTGAAGTACCCCTCAGGTCCGAGCGACCCATAGACCTCGTCGGTCGAGACGTGATGGAAGCGGAACCGGTCGCGGGCCCCCCCTTCCAGAGCATCCCAGTAGGCCCGGGCCGCCTGGAGGAGCGAGAACGTCCCGTTGACGTTGGTCTTGATGAACTCGCCGGGGCCGTCGATCGAGCGGTCGACGTGCGACTCGGCCGCCAGGTGCATCACGGCATCGGGACGATGCTCGGCGAAGACCCGGTTGACCTCGTCGAGGTCGCAGATATCCACCCGCTCGAAGTGGTGTCGAGGGTCGGCGACGGTCTCGGCCAGCGATTCGAGATTGCCGGCATAGGTCAGCTTATCGACGTTGACGACCTCGTGATCGGTCTCGCGGATCAGCTGTCGGACGACGGCCGACCCGATGAAACCGGCCCCGCCGGTGAGCAAGATCTTCATTCGGGAAAAGCCCCGGTTGCTCGACACTAGCCACCCTGCGATCGAACCCGACGCCTCCGGCGTCTCGACGCGGACGTCCGCGCGTGGACGCCCAGTTTAGCGTCTCGGCCAGTTCCCGTCACTCCTCGGACCCGGGCTTGTCGCCGAATAAAGACATGGAATCGCGATCCGGGGACGCCTCACCCTTCCCGGAGCCCGATGCGGCGGCGAAGATGACCGGGCGCCGAGAACCATCCCGAGGGCCCAAACCTATGCTCGCGACACCGATCCTCCTGGCCGCCGCCTGGACCACCTGGACCAGCCCCCCGACGACCCCCGAGGCCCCCTCGGTGATCGAGTCCGGCTTCATCTATGAGGAGCCTCCCCCCACCCCCTCCTGCCACGCCTCGACCATCGTCGAGGCGAAGTCCGGCTTCCTCGCCGCCTGGTTCGGCGGGACCCACGAGAAGAATCCCGACGTCGCCATCTACCTGGCAAGGCTGAAGGATGGCCGATGGTCGGCCCCGCGCGAGGCCCTCAACGGGATCCAGGCCGATGGTCGACGCTTCCCCTGCTGGAACCCCGTCCTGTTCCGGCCCGAGGATGGACCGATCTTCCTCTACTCCAAGGTCGGCCCCAGCCCGAGCACCTGGTGGGGGGTCGTCCAGACCTCCGTCGACGATGGCGAGACCTGGTCAAGCCCTCGGAGGCTCCCCGGCGGGATCCTCGGGCCGATCAAGAACAAGCCCGTGCTCCTGACCGACGGGACGCTCCTCTGCCCCTCCAGCGACGAGGACGACAAGCTCGGCTGGCGGGTCTTCATGGAGAGGACGCCCGACCTCGGCCAGACCTGGCAGAAGTCCGGCCCGCTCAACGACGGCCACAAGCTCGCCGCGATCCAGCCGAGCATCCTGACCCACCCCGGTGGCCGGCTCCAGATCGTCGCCCGGACGATGCAGGATAAGATCGCCGACTCCTGGTCGAATGATCTGGGCAAGACCTGGTCCCCGCTGACCCTGATGGACATCCCCAACCCCGACTCAGGGATCGACGCCGTGACCCTCCAGGACGGCCGACACCTCCTGGTTTACAACCCGACCACGGACAAGCGGACCCCGCTGAATGTCGCCATCTCCCCCGACGGCAGGTCCTGGAAGGACGTGCTGACCCTGGAGGACCAGCCCGGCGAGTACTCCTACCCCGCCGTCATTCAGGCGGAGGACAAAACCGTCCACATCACCTACACTTGGAAGCGTGAGAGGATCAAGCACGTCGCGATCCGCCCGTGAGCCAGTCGGATCATTCGTCGCCGATCGTGCTCCTTCATGTGTCCATAAATGTGATGAGACCGATAGTCAGACCTCGATCCGCAAGGCGGTTTCCCAGGCCCTAGAGGGCGTACCGCATAAATTTCTGTCACTTCTCGAAACTCTAGTCAGAATCTCTCAAGGCTACCAAACCGGAGCGGCACTGGTAAACCTCAGGTATCTAGTCTATTCCGGTTTGGTGGACTATAATTTTACTTGTCGTCTGCGTAGCACGGTCGATTCCTGGCGTGGCGTTCCCTGGATCCATCAGTCTAAAGGCTTGTCACTGAATGCATGAATCCAAGGGAAACGGTGACGCTCAATTTCTCGACGTCGGCAACGCGTTGATGGAAGATGCCGCGGGCCTCTTGACGAGCTACCTGGGTCGAGCAGCGTCCTCCTCAAAGGGGCCATTCGACCTCGTCACGGAGGCTGATCATGCGGTCGAGGCCATGGTCGCCGAGAGGCTGTCCCGGTCCTTCCCCTCCCACGAAATGATCGGAGAGGAGTCGGGGAGGAAGATGCCCGGGGTGGATTCTGAGTATTGCTGGGTTCTTGACCCGCTAGACGGGACCGTCAACTACGCGGCGGGGCACCCTTTTTTCGCGGTGTCGCTGGCGTTGTTCCGTCAGGGAGTTCCGGTGATCGGGTGGGTTTATGATCCTGTCCATAACGAGCGATTTCGGGCCATTCAAGGGGGTGGGGCGACGCTGAATGGCATTCCAATCGGCCCGTCCGCTACGCGATCCGACGTGCTCCCGGTCGGCCTGAGCACAGGCTTCATCGAATCGGCCCTGGGCGGGCACGGTGGTATCCTGGCCGAGGTCGTCCGACGGTTCGGCAAGATCCGCATACTCGGCAGCCAGGCGCTGCACCTGTGTTACGTGGCGGCAGGTCGGCTCCGCGCGGCGGCCAGCGTCGAGGCGAAACTCTGGGACGACGCCGCAGGGGCCCTGATCGTGGCCGAATCGGGCCGCCGATATGTGGGCCTGTCCGGCAACCCGGTCTTCCCGATCGCGCCGGACAGCTCCCTGTGGGCCGGCGCCCGGGTCGGGAGCATCGCTGGCGACGATGTCACGGTCAAGGAGTTAGTGAGTATCCTTGGTGGGTCCGGGGCCATAGCTCCCGCCGACGGAGAGGGACAGTGAAGCACGTAATCGTTAGCGAATCACTCCAAGAATCCGAGGCACGTCCCCCCGGAACGTTCGATTCGCTGGTCGATCGTTGCGTGGCGGCGGCCCGGGATCTCCTCGCGGGCCAAGGCGAGATGGCCAGGCTATCCTCCTGCCCGGCCTGCGGCTCGTCTTCGCTGGCGATGGCATTCTCCCGCCATGGGTACGAATACGTCGAGTGCCACGACTGCCGCTCGCTGTGGGCGTCGCCCCGGCCTTCGGCCGAGCAGATGCGCTGGTACTTGCACGATTCGCCCGCGGCCCTCTTCCGGTCCGATCCAAAGTATGTCGACAGCATCCGGGGGCGATTGCAGGACGTCGCGCTGGGCTATGCCGACCTGATGGAGGACCTGGCGGGGCGGGTCCGGTGTCCGGGCTGGGTCGTCCTGTTCGGCCCGAGGACCCCGGTGGCGATCGACCGGATCGCCCGGCGGGGCATTTCGCCGATCGCGGTCGTTGACCGGTTGCCCCCTTTCGACGACCTGGGCGGAACCGATCAGAAGACCTTCGACAGCCTGGCGGAGTTGGGGCCCGGTTCGGCCCGACTCGTCGCGGCCTTCGACATCCTGGAGCACGACTGCGACGTCGCCGCCTTCTTGGCCGAGGCTCACCGGGTCCTCGCCCCGGACGGCGTCCTGGTCGCCACGGCCCGGGCCGGCAGCGGGTTCGACGTCCAGGTGCTCTGGGAGCACGCCGACGTCTTCCCGGCCGAGCACATCAACCTCATCTCGGTTGAGGGGGTGCAGACGCTCCTCGATCGCACCGGCTTCGAGGCCCTGGAGGTCAGCACCCCCGGCCAGCTCGATGTCCAGATCATCCGTCGGATCCACGACCAGCGAGGGGTGCCGCTCCCCCGGTTCCTCAATTACATCCTGTCGCATCGCGACGCCTCCAGTCTCGAGCGCTTCCAGGCCTTCATCCAGGAACAGCGGCTCAGCTCCCACCTGCGGGTCATCGCCCGGAAGCTCAAGTCCAACTAGCCGAGGGCGACCTCCGGTCCGCCGACATCTCTCCTCGGCGGATCGATCGGACTCGAACGGCCCAAACCAAGACACACCAACGAGATGACCCGGACCACGACCCAGGATCGTATCGCGATGAACCTCCAGGTCCAAGAGATTCGCGTTGTCCCCGGCGAGAACACAGCCGAGCAATCCGCCCCGACGGGAGTTCGAGGCGGGCCGATCCGCGTCGGAGTCATCGGGCTCGGTCGCGTCGGCGCCCGCAGGGCCGAATGCGTCAAGCGGCACCCCGACATGGAATTGCGTGCCATCTGTGACGTCGATCCGGGACGGTCTGCGAACTGGCCCGGGGTTCATTTCTCCACCGAATACCGCGAGTTGATCAATCAGGACCTCGATGCGGTCTTCGTCTGCGCCTACAACAACACGGCCCCGGAGATCGTCGTCGAGGCCCTCAACCGGGGCAAGCACACCTTTTGCGAGAAGCCACCGGGGCGATCGGTCGAGGACGTCCGCCGGATCATCGAGGCCGAGCAGGCGAACCCTGGATTGAAGCTGAAGTTCGGATTCAATCATCGTTATCATTACTCGGTCATTGAGGCCAAGCAGATCATCGACAGCGGTCGGTACGGCCGTATCCTCTGGCTGCGCGGCGTCTACGGCAAGTGCGGTAGCATCCAGTTCGAGAACGAGTGGCGTAACAACCACGATATCGCCGGCGGCGGGATCCTGCTGGATCAGGGGATCCACATGATCGACCTCTGCCGCTACTTCTGCGGCGACTTCGACCAGGTCAAGAGCCTTGTCAACAGGGCCTACTGGCAGATCCCATTCGAGGACAACGCCTTCGCAATCCTCAGTAACGACGGCGGCCAGGTCGCCATGATTCACTCGACGGCGACCCAGTGGAAGCACCTGTTCTCCCTGGAGGTCTGCATGGAGGACGGCTTCGTCAAGCTCGAGGGCATCCTCTCTAGCACCCGGAGCTACGGCGATGAGAAGCTGACCTACGCCCGCAAACAGTTCGAGGACACCACCCGGGCCTTCGGCCGCCCCCGGGAGGAGACGATCATCTTCGACACTGACGACTCCTGGGCTCTGGAGGTTGCGGACTTCGCCGAGGCGATCCGGGTCAACCGGCCCATCCTCTCGGGCAACTCCTCCGACGCCCTGCGGGCGATGGAGCTGATCGAGGCGGTCTACGATGATGGGAGGCGTCAATGATTCGGGGTCTCGGTCGGCTCCACCTGCCTGGCGTCGGGCCGCTCGCGGCCGTGATTGAAGAGTCGACCGTCCGGCCCCTGCCGGGCCGATCGCTGGCCGACCTGCTTTCCGCCGCCGAGGACGCCGGGGCCCTGCGCGCCGGGATCGATCGGGCCGCCGCCGAGTCAGCCGCACCGATCCCGATGGAGGAACTGGCCCCGGCCCCCGACCCTGATCGACCCCATTTACTGGCGCCGGTCGATCGCCAGGAATGTTGGGGGGCCGGCTGCACTTACCTGCAGAACGATGAGGCCCTGGGTCGAATGAGGGCCGACCGGCCCCTGTATGCCGATACCTACGAGGCCGACCGGCCGATGCTCTTCTTCAAGGGAGTCGCCTCGGTCGTTTCCGGCCCGGGGGCGCCGATCTGCTGCCGGCCCGGCTCCGCGCAGACGATCCCCGAGGCCGAACTGACCGTCCTGCTCGGCCCGACCGGGGTGGTGCTCGGCTTCACTCTGGGCAACGACGTGACGGCACTCGATCTGGAGCGGCGAAACCCGCTCTATCAGCCCCAGGCCAAGGTCTTCGCCGGGTCCGCCGCCCTGGGACCCTGGTGGATCCTGGCCGACGCCGTTCCCGACATCCCGAACCGGACGCTCTCCTGCGAGGTGACACGAGGTGGCCGACGAGTCCTGGAACAGCGGATCGACCCGAGTCGGCTGGTCCGCCGGCTCGACGAACTCTCTGGATGGCTCTTCGAGGCGGCCGACTTCCCGGCCGGGGTCGTCCTGATGACCGGCGGGGGCGCGGCCGTCCCCGAGGGATTCGCCCTGGAGCCCGGCGACGAGGTTCTGATCGCCCACCCTAACTTGGGGGTCCTGCACAACCCCGTCGACCGGCCTCGGCGACCTTCGCACTTGCCCGGGCGTGGATGACGCCCTTTCGCAACACTCCTTGAAGGCCCGGGCTTCTCTATAGTAAACTTCTTGTCTGCATTCGACTGGCCTTCCTTGACCAGATTCCCCTTTCAGACTCACTCCGACTGCCCTGACCGCCTCCATTCTTTACCCGGACGATCCTTCCTTCCACCAACCCGCTCATCCCAAGGCCGCATGATCGACATCGACCCCATCGCGGAACAACCGGCCGCAGCCGATTTGCACCAGGAGCCTCGGACGAATTCCGGGGGACCGGATGCATCGGATGCGCACTTAGCAGTCGTCGTCTATTCGGCGCAGGCCAAGATGCGCCATCCCCTCCACCAGATCCGCGAACTGGTCTACGATCTCGGGAAGGGTCAGGAGCTGGGTTGGCGACTGTTCCTCCGCAACCAGCAGGGCCAATATCGGCAGACCCTCCTGGGCTACGTCTGGGCCGTCCTGCCCCCCCTGATGACGACCCTGATTTGGGTCGTCCTGCAATCCTTCCGCGTGGTGAACTTCGAGGCCCCGGAGAGGGTTCCCTACGTCGTCTACGTGTTGGCCGGCACGATCCTCTGGCAGTTGTTCCTCAACGCCCTGAACGCCCCCATCCAGGCGATCGGAGCCGGGCGCGAGATGCTGACCAAGTTGAATTTCCCGAGAGAGTCGCTGCTGATCGCGGGCCTCGGCCAGGTCCTCTTCAACTTCGCGATGCAGATTGGCCTGCTGGCCATCGTGCTGATGGCGATGCGAGTCCCGATGCCGCCGACCGCCCCACTCTTCTTCGTTGGCTCGGCGATGCTCCTGGCGCTCGGTCTGGGCCTGGGCCTGGTTCTCACGCCAATCGGGCTCCTCTACACTGATGTGCAACGGGCCATCTCGACCTTCGCGCCGTTCATGATGTACCTGACGCCGGTGCTCTACCAGCCGCCGACGACCGGCAACGCCCGTTTGCTCGTCTGGCTCAACCCGATCGCACCGATTCTCAACGTCGCCCGGGACTGGCTCTTGATCGGATCGACCCGGTTACTCCCCAGCTTCCTGACCTACTCAGCAATCGGGCTGATCCTGACGCTGGTCGGCCTCCTGATCCTTCGGGCATCGATGCCTTTCCTGATCGAACGGATGGGCTCGTAATCCGAGAGACCCGGGAGAACGTCCGATGAAGACAGCGAATGCACCCCTGATCGAGGTCGACCACGTCTCGAAGGCCTTCTGCCGCGACCTCAAGCGGGCGCTCTGGTACGGCCTGAAGGACATCACCGGCGAGCTGTCCGGCCAGCTCCAGGACAGAAGCACCCTGCGCCGGGACGAGTTCTGGGCCCTGAATGACGTCTCGTTCCAGGTCCGACGGGGCGAGTGCGTCGGGCTGATCGGCCGCAACGGGGCGGGCAAGACCTCGCTGCTCCGATTGCTCAACGGCCTGGTCCGGCCCGACAGCGGCCAGATCACGATGCGGGGCCGGATCGGAGCCCTGATCGCCCTGGGCGCCGGCTTCAACCCGATCCTGACCGGCCGGGAAAACGTTTATATCAATGGTTCGGTGCTCGGGCTCTCGAAGCGGGAGATCGACGCCAAGCTGGAAGAGATCATCGATTTCGCCGAGGTCCGGGATGCGATCGACGCCCCCGTACAGACCTATAGTTCCGGCATGAAGGTCCGCCTGGGCTTCTCCATCGCCACGACCATGGAGCCGGACGTCCTGCTGATCGACGAGGTCCTGGCCGTCGGCGATAAGTCGTTCCGGACGAAGTGCTACAATCGCATCGGCGAGGTGGTGGCGCGGGCGGCCGTCATCATCGTCAGCCACGACATGAACTCGATCCAACGCCTCTGCGACCGAGTCCTCCTTATGAACCGTGGGACGATTGCCCACCTGGGCGACGTCGTCGATGGCGTCAAGCGTTATGAAGAGCTCAACACCCAGGAGTCTCAGTCCGAACAACGGTTCCTCGTCTTCGACCCAGATCTGACGCTCGATCGGATCGCTCTTTCCCAGGACGTGATTCGGACCGGGCAGCCCGTCAGCATCCTCCTCGATTACACGAGCAAGCGGGAGATCGAGGTCGGCCTCGTGGACACGGTCATGCACGACAGCCGGGAGAATCTCGTGGCCCAGTATCGATCCAACGCCCGCGGTGACTCCTACCACATCGAGGCTGGTTCGCATCGGATGACGGTCCCACTGGGACCCATCCCCCTGACGAGCGGAAAATACGTTCTGAACTGCGGAGCCTATTACGAGGACCAGAAGCGCATCCTCTTCAACGCAATCGAGTCGTGCGTGCTAGAAGTCCATTCAAACTTCGCCTCGACGGCCATCGTCGAGCTCGGAGCGTGAAGCGACCGGAGCGAACGAACCGATGGTCTGTCGTCTGAAGCGATGTGCGGATTTTACCCGTAAAGGGGGAATGGACGGGTGGGAACTGATTCGCGCAAACAAGCTCCGAGACGACCATGACAGGAATCGCCTGTGGGTCGGAAAGGCTCGGACGATGAATCGAGACCGGATCGGCATCTGGAGCGAATGCTTTTCGCCGAGGGTTAATAAGTGATTCTAAATTACTTACGGCCCCTGAATGGCGATACAGGACTATCCAGTGCAATCCCAAGCAGATTATTACGAGTCTCGTGTGGATTAATCATTCTGTCAATCTCCCCCTTCACACCTCGAAACTTCTTCGATCAATGATGAAAACACTCGTTCGATCCATGTTCTCTCAGATGGGCTACGAGATCCGGCGAACCGTCCGCGAGGCCGGTTCACCCGCTCCGGTGGCCCCGCAGGTGAAACACAGATACACCCATCTCATTGACTTGTTCTCCGAGCGGGCGCCGCGTCGGTTGATTGAGATCGGCGTGTGGAGAGGCGACCGTTCCGTTCAGTTCCTCGAAAAGGGCGGCAGTCTCGAACGCTATGTCGGGTTCGACCTCTTCGACGACCTCACGGAGGATCTAGCCAAACAGGAGAAGATGGGCCTTTGCAGGGCGACCCGGTTCGAAGAGGTTAGGAACCGGCTCATGGAAGCCCGGCACGGCGATCGCCCGACGGTCGAGCTGGTAGTCGGATTGACAGACCAGTCGTTGCCTGAGTTCGTGAAATCCAATGGCCCCGAATTTGATTTCATCTACATTGACGGTGGTCACAGTCTCGAGACTATTCGCAACGACTGGACCTACTCGGAGAAGCTGCTCGCGCCCGAGGGACTGGCCGTCTTCGATGATTATTACCTGAACGATACGAGTCGTGGCGCGAAGCCCATGGTCGACGAGCTACTCCAAGACGACCGGTTCGAGGTCCGATTCTTCCCAATGATTGAAGACAGCATCGACAATATCCAGATGACCATGGCAACGGTATCCCGCAGGGGCGGTCGCTGAACGTGGGCCGTTGCGGCATGCCGCTGACCCATTCCATCGGGGCGCCGCTAGGACGACTGATATGAGCTCATCCGTGAGCACGCCCCGGGTTTTTCACATTGCAATCTGCGGCCACATGCCCAAGGATGGCTATTCCGGCGGTCGCTATTATACGTGGGTCCTGGGAGAGGCGCTGGCAGCAGCCGGACATGACGTCACCTTCTGGACCAATGCGCGGCCGGTCTTCGCGGATGATTTCGTCGATCAGTCTCGATGCGGGACGATTCGAGTGGAACTCTCGCAGGATTTCTCCCAGCCGCCCCGGGGACCTTTCGACCTCGTCGTGATCGTCCCGGACCAGAGCAAGTCCCGCATCCTGACCCACGCGGCCCTGCTGCTGGCGAGACGGGACGTGGCGAGGATTGCCCTGGTGAACTTCGAGTCGCCGAACTGGTACAACGCCCATTCCCCCGAGCCGCGAGACCCCGCCTTGTGGGAGTTGGCGGTGGAGTCCGGACGATCGGCCGACCTCGTCCTCTCTCTCGCCGCCATCGGCTCCGATTACGCCCGCGACTTCTACGTGAACGTACCCCCTACCGCCCTCTTTCGGCACTGCCATCCGGCGATCAACTCGGTCGCGGCCGATCGGATCGGGGAAGTCCCGAAGCTCGATCAGATCGTCTGCCTGACGCGATTCGTCGCCGGGGATAGGCACAAGGGGGCGGGCGAGCTGGTCCACGCAATCGGTCCGGCAATGAGGGGGATGACCTTACTGATCGTGGTCGGCCGACCCGTCGTCGACGAGACGATCATGGCAGAATTGACGCAAAGGGCCGAGTCGGTGGGGGCACACATCGAGCTGGTCCATGGTCTGGACGACGCCGAGAAGTTCCGCCGGATCAGTCAGTCGCGGGCCATGCTCTTTCTGTCCTACTTCGAAGGGTTTGGCTATCCGCCGGTTGAGGCGCAGTATTGCGGTGTCCCCTGTGTTGCATATGACCTGCCTGTGTTGCGGGAGGTCAGCGGTGATGCGCTGATCTATGTGACGCCGGGCGACCATGCCACCTTGCCCGGGGCCGTTGCCGAGGCTCTGGCCTGGCCCCCCGAACGTCGCGCCGCGCTCCGCGAACGGATCGCGCCCGTCGCCCGGCTTGGAGCGTTCGCCTCCCGGATCGATGCGATCGCCCGAGAGGTCGTCGCCCTCCCGGGCCCTCCCGGGGTGATGTTGGCTTCGAAGGGGACCGTTACGTCCTGGAAACGCTCGCTGAGGCCCGCACTCGATGCCTCCCGGCCCGGCCTGTTGAGGAAGGTCAAGTCTACCCTCAAGGCCATCCTTCGAGGGCCGGTCAAGCATCGGACGGTATGAGCCGGGGGAACGCCTTGTGTCTGGCCTCCCCATGACTGCGGCCCGAACGGGAAGCCGGCGGTCGGCACCCGTCGAGCCAGGCAGCGTCAGACTGTCAGGCTCCCTGGCCTGCGGCGACGGGGCCGGAGATCCGGCGGTAGAGGTCGCCGATCAGCCAGTGGAAGACGACCGTGTGCAGGGTCTCGACGGTCGCCATGTCGTCGAGCGGGCAATGCAGGCTGTGCTGGGCGATCTCTCGGAGCGTGCCGCCGGAGTAGCCGGTAATGCCGACCGTGGTCAGGCTGTTGGCGTTGGCCCATTCGATCGCCCTGAGAACATTAGGGCTATTACCCGAGCCGGAAATGGCGAGCACGAGGTCGCCAGCGGAGCCGTAGGTCTTGAGCTGTTCGACGAAGACCCGGTCATACCCTTCGTCGTTGGCCCAGGCCATGATGGCGGAGGTGTTGTCGGTGAGGCTGAGTACCTTCAAGCGCTTCTGGTTCTCGAAGTCGCGGAGGGTGCCCTTGTTGAGATCCTCGCAGAGATGCGAGGCGTTGGCTGCCGATCCGCCGTTGCCAATAACAAAGACGGTCCGGTCGTCGTGATACGCCCGCTCGATCAGGTCGGAGAGCATTTCGAGCTGGGAGACCTCCAGTCGATTGATCTCCTGGCAGACGCGATCGAGGTAGTCTCTGGCATCGAGCTTGGCAGCGAGCATGGGGGCATTCCGCTCCGGAGTCAGAGTGATCGGTAGAGGTGGCCCTGCTCTATCAAGGCGTCGAGAACCACCGGATGATCCAAGCATATCTCGCGGGCTTCAGTGCGCCAATTGCCGCGAAAGAAGCTCGTGAGGCGATCTTACTCGTTATTGTTTCAAGAAGTAGACGTCGCGATCACTTATCGGCGCGGAGCGTGCAAATTAAGGACGGCGACGATATAATCTGCTCGATCATCGGCCCCGTCCGACGACCCGTAACGTCCTCGTCCAGCCCGGGCCCATTGGCCAAGAGTCGGTTTGTAGGCGAGGTCCTCCGGCACGGATAGGCCCGATCTACGAGGCGTTCCTGGAGATCCTGATGACCCGCATTGCCATGATCCCGGCCCGCATGGGCAGCCAACGGCTCAAGCAGAAGAACCTGCGAGAGCTGGCCGGTGTGCCGCTGATCACGCGAGCCATCCGCAAGTGCAAGGCGGCCGGCATCTTCGACGAGATCTGGGTCAATTCCGAGCATCCCGACTTCGGCCCGATCGCCGAGGCCGAGGGCGTCGCCTTCCACCAGCGTCCCGAGGATCTGGGCTCGAACGCGGCGACCAGCGAACAGTACATTGATGAGTTCCTGAGGTCCCACCCCTGCGACCTGCTATTCCAGGTCCACAGCATCGCACCGCTGCTCTCGACCCCCGAGGTCGTCGCGTTCGTCCGGTTCATGGTCGACTCGGACTTCGACGCCCTGCTCAGCTACATCCCCGAGCAGATCGAGTGCGCCCTGGACGGCCAGCCGGTCAACTTTACCTACGACGAGAAGACCAACTCGCAGGACCTACGCCCCGTCCAGCGGATCACCTGGAGCATCACCGGCTGGCGGCGATCGACGTACCTCGGGGCAGTCGACGCGAGCCGCTGCGCAACCTACGCCGGCAAGGTGGGCTACTATCCCGTCAACCACGTCTCGGGACACGTCATCAAGACCGAGGACGACCTGCGCCTGGCCGAGGCGATGCTGCCGCTGGTCGAAGGGGCCTAGCGCCTACCGGATCCGCAGTCATGCCTGAAGTCGCTCGGCCACTGACCATCGGACGAGTCTCCGGACGATCCGCCGAGATGATTGACGATCCCGACCCTTGTGGAAGATCGGTCTAAATAGTTTTACAGGCACTCATGGAACGGCAATGTTTCCTCGACTCTTGCCGCAGGCACCGACCCGATGAACAAGACCAGTCCCCGACGCGTCCTCGTCACGAATCTGATCATGCAGCGGGACGCCCACCAGTTCGCCGATCAGCTCCGGGCCGCCGGGGTCGAGCTGGAGATGTACCCGGTCCGGCAGTTCCTCACCGAGGACGAATTGCTGCCGATCCTGGGCGGATTCGACGGGATGATCGCCGGTGACGACCAGTTGACCGCTCGCGTCCTCGAAGCGTCGCTGCCCCGGTTGCGGGTCATCAGCAAGTGGGGGGTCGGGCTCGACTCGATCGACCTGGAAGCAGCCAGACGCCTGGACATCCGGGTCTATAATTCGCCGGGAGCATTCGGCGACGCCGTCGGCGAGACCGCCCTGGGCTACCTGCTGATGCTCGCCCGCCACCTCGGCCGGGTCGACCGGGCCGTCCGTCGCGGCGAGTGGCCCAAGCCGGAGGGCGAGGGGCTCGGCGGCAAGGTGCTGGGCATCATCGGATTTGGGGCCATCGGCCAGGCCATCGCCCGACGGGCTCTCGCCTTCGACATGACCGTTCTGGCCTGTGATGTGCGTGCCGCCGAACTGGCCCTGACCACTCCTCCGGGCACCAGATTCGCTGACCTGGATCGGGTCGTCGAAACGGCCGACTACCTCTGCCTGGCCTGCAACTTGACCGCCGAGAACCGGCATCTGATCGACGCGGGCGCCCTGGCAACGATGAAGCCAACCTCTTACCTGGTCAACGTTGCCCGCGGTCCACTGGTCGACGAGTCCGCCCTCGTCGAGGCGCTGCTTGCTGGCCGGATCGCCGGGGCGGCGCTGGACGTCTTCGAGACCGAGCCCGTGACGGCCGACAATCCGCTCGCCCGGCTCGAAAACGTCGTACTCGGCAGCCACAATGCCAACAATCTCAAGTCGGCCAACGACTACGTCAATCGAAACACGATCGCGAATCTGCTGGAGGGGCTAACCACCATCACTTCCTGATCGAGCGCGATCGTCACTCGGCGCGCAGCCGGACCACACCTCCGATCCAATCCAATCCGAGATCGACATCGTATGAACATATCGTCGACGAGCACAACCAGGCGGCTCCACGACCTACCGGGCATCCGCCTGCTGAAGCGTCCCTATCGGTGGCTGAAGAACTACTACACGCCCGAGGCGGTCAACGTCCGCAAGCTCCGGGCCCTGCGAGACCGTCACCGCGGCCGTCGTGGCGTCGTCCTCGGCAACGGGCCGAGCCTCCGTGTCGAGGACCTCGGCCGTCTCGGCGGAGATGTCACCTTCGCCTCGAACAAGATCTTCCTGGCTTTCCCCGAAACCTCATGGCGGCCGACGTATTATTCGGTCAGCGACATCCTCGTCGCCCAAAATAACCTCGAGGAAATCAACACCCTACGCCTGGCCAAGATCTTCGGAAGCTCGGTCAAGGAGGTCTTCCCCGACCGCACGGATATCCTCTGGCTCCGGGAGCGGAACGCCCCCGAGCAGAGCTTCTCCGAGGACTGCGCCGAATGCGTCTATGGCGGCTTCTCCGTCGTCTACTATCAGCTCCAACTCGCCTTCCACATGGGCATCCGAGAAGTCTACCTGATCGGCATGGACTTCAGCTTCGCGGTCCCCACCGGCACCGGCCAGATGAGCATCCACGGCGAGGTGATCAAGTCGGAGGGCGAGGTCAACCACTTCCACCGCGATTACCGCAAGCCTGGCGAGACCTGGACGATGCCCCGACTCGACAAGCAGCAGGAGGCGTTCGCCTGCGCGAAGGCGGCCTTCGAGCGGCACGGGGGTGTCGTGTACAACGCCTCGCGTTCTACCAAGCTCGAAGTCTTCCCGAAGGTGTCCTTCGACACCATCTTTCCCGGGCCGTGATACTCTCAGCGATGGAAGGGACATCGATGCCGAAGATTTGCTGCGAGGTGAGCATCATTGTCCCGATGTATAACGCCGAGCGTTTTATCGGGGAGTGTCTCGATTCAGTGCTCGCACAGAGTCTCCCGGCGTTCGAGCTACTCGTCATGGACGACGGATCGCGCGATCGATCCGTCGATCTTGTCGAGGCCTATGTACGTCGTGACGGACGAGTCCGGCTGTTGCGGCATCCCGACGGCGCCAATCTTGGCGTCAGCCGGACCAGGAGGCTGGGGATCTCGGAGGCCTCGGGAGAGTTCATCGCCTTCCTTGACGCCGACGACGCATTCGAGCCGACAAAGCTCGAGCGCCAACTCAAACTGATGAAATCTCACCCCGACTGCGTGCTGTGCCACACCGGGATCCGATCCCTCCTGGATCCCCCAGACGATCCGGAACGGGTGACCCTGCTCGAATCCTATGCAAAGCAGGTGGTTGACCACGTCAACAGCTTCTCGGGCGAGGTGACCGAGTACCGATTTCTCGAGCGACCTCATGCCCTGCGGAGCAACCCCATCTGTAACTCGAGCGCCTTGGTCCGCGCCGCGGCAATCCGGGCGACTGCGGTGGCGACGCGGCAGATCTTCCAGTTCGAGGACTTCGCCCAGTGGGCTCTCCTTTCGATCAGGGGCCCGTTCCTTTTCCTCCCCGACCCCCTGACCCGATATCGGGTCCATGGGATGTCGTCAACCTCGTACCTGCTCGAAAATCCCCTCAAGCAACTCTATTCGCAGGTCGAGTGCCTGCTGGTCATCCTGGTCCAGGCCGAGGATCCCAGCCTCCGAGCCCTCGCCGAAGCGGAATTATTCGAATCGCTCTCCAAGGCAATGGACCTCTATGCGGATCGGTCTCCCGAAGGACTCTCAAATCGGCGTGATGCGGCGTCCTCTCTCCAAGATGCAACTGCCGAGACCCTGTGGGAACACAGGGCGAGGTATTTGGAAACCCAGGTGTCGAGATTGAAAGCCGAGCGGCAATCTATCTCTGGCCAGCTTGATATGATCAGAAACGCAAGAACTTATCGTCTTATCATGGCAGTAAGCAAGGTGATTCGTTCACCGAAATCACTGACGAGATGGCCATATCGCCTTCTAGGTCGTGTTGACCATCAAATTTCTCAAGCCGGGCAGAGTTAGGAGATAAAGGTAAGCCATCTCCAAGCCGGCCGCGGATTCCATAGTGTCTTTCTGTGGTTATTCGCACCCCTGGAACAGATTCATAATTGAACGCGTTATGATGTGATATCCGGATCGATCGCCATTTCGCCACTCCATGCCCCCATCTTGCCTCGATGATTGTCAAGACGACCTGATATGGTGCATCCGGCAAGTCGGGCTACTAGGGCGAAATTCGCAACATGTAACGCGGCAGGCAATTGTTGCTTCGGCCCGGCGTCAAGGGACGAGCCGGATGCACCAGATACCGAGTCACTCACCATTCCCGATCCGAGACGACCCATCGATGAACGAGACCCTGGTAATCATCCCCGCTCACGGTGGATCCAAGGAGATTCCCCGCAAGTACGTCCTACCGGTGGCGGGCAAGCCGCTCCTAGGATGGACGATCGACGCGGCGCGGAATGCCCGGCGAGTCAGTCGGGTTGTCGTCTCGACCGACGATGCGGATATCGCGGCGGTGGCCCGCCGGTTCGGGGCCCAGATGGTCGATCGACCGTCCGAGATCAGCGGAGACTCGACCTCCAGCGAGGCGACCTTGTTACACGTCCTGGAGCATCTGGAGGAGACCGAGGGCTATCGACCCATCCTCGTCGCGTTCCTACGATGCACCTCACCGCTGACCGCGAGCCAGGATATTGACGGGACGATAGAGGCCCTCGAACGCGATGAGGCCGACACGGCCCTGGCCGTGATCCCGTTCCATGACTTCCTCTGGAAGACCGACGCGGATGGCGGGGGCGTCGGGATCAACCACGACAAGCGAGTCCGCCTGCTCGGCCTGGAGTGCGAGCCGCAATTCCTGGAGTCGGGAGCGGTCTATGTAATGAAAGCCGCCGGGTTCCGCGAGTCGCGGCATCGCTTCTTCGGAAAGACTGCCCTCTACGAGATGCCGGGCGGACGTCGGTGGGAGATCGACGACCCGGTCGACCTGGAGGTTGCGGGAGTCTTGCTAAGGGCCGGCGAAAGGCAGGGCCAAGCATCTCTCTTGCCCGAGAAGCTGGGTGCGATTATCTTCGACTTCGACGGGGTCTTCACCGACAACCGGGTCTGGGTCATGCAGGACGGTCGCGAGGCCGTGGCCTGCAGCCGAGGAGATGGGATGGGGCTGGACCTCCTTCGCAAGGCCGGCTGGCCGATGCTGGTCCTCTCCAAGGAATCGAACCCGGTCGTCTCGGCTCGAGCGGCCAAGCTGAAGCTCGAATGCCTCCAGGGGATCGACGACAAACGAACCGCCCTGCTCGACTGGCTCGGAGGGCGCGGGATCGCGCCCAGCGACGTGATCTACCTGGGTAATGACATCAACGACCTACCTTGCTTGGGCCTGGTGGGCTGCCCGGCCGTCGTGGCCGACGCCCATCCCGATGTCATGCCCGCGGCCCGGCTGGTCCTGAAGTCGCCAGGCGGATTCGGCGCGGTCCGCGAACTGGCCGACGTAATCCTCTCTCGCTACGGAGCTAGTCCCCATGCTTGAGATGGTCGAGATCGGCGGTCGCCCCGTAGGTGAAGGACACCCAATCTTACGCCATCATCGAGATCGACCTGAATCACAACCGCGAAGTCGAGATCACCGGGTGGCTCGTTGACGCGACCACCCTGGCCGGATCCGACGCCGTGCAGCTCCGGAGGCGAACCCTGGAACTCAGTCGACTTCGCATCGGGACGATGGAAGCGGCGGTATAATTGGCTATTCGTTTCGAGAGTGGCAGTCTCCTCGACAAATTCCCGTCCATCCGGGGGCAACTCTCCCGGGCCGAGAACCGGGGCTCGACCTCCAATCCGAGCGACGCCGCGGTCACGGAAGGACTGGCCGACTATGAATTATTTCTCCCGACGACGCTCAACGCGTGTAATTCGAGCGCTTCCATCATGACTGAGGCACCATCCATTTTCCCTATCGAAGGACCAATCGGAGCACCGGAAAAGCCCGCCCGGATCCTATTCGTGGGCCACGACGCCTCGCGGACCGGCGCCCCGATGATCCTCCTCCACCTGATCCGGTGGCTGAAGGCCAACACGGACGCCTCATTCTCGATCCTCCTGGGCGACGGGGGCCCCCTGGAAGCCGCCTTTCGAGAGCTGGGCCCGACGTGGATCCTCCCCAGGGAACTCTGGCCGAACGGCGGCAATCCTGAACTCCTGGACCGGGTCCCACTGGTACGCCGCTGGAGGAGCCAGGCGCGGTACGCTCGCCTCCGGCAGGCCGTCGGCATACCGCGTCCCGACGTGATCTACGTCAACACAGTGGCCACGCGTCCCACCCTCGAATTCCTGGAATTCCTCGACGCCCCGGTGGTCACCCACGTGCACGAGCTGGATGCCACGATCCGCCTTCATATCGGCATGGAAAATTTCGAATATATCAAACGGCGGTCGGCCCGCTTCATCGCCGTCTCCGATGCCGTGAGGTCGAACCTGCTGGACAACTACGCGATCGATGCCGGGCGAGTGGAACTCGTCCATGAGTTCATCGACACGGGCGCCAGGCCCTCGAAGCCTCGGGAAGAACGTCGTCGGGCCTTGTGCGAGGAACTGGGAATCGACTCGCGGGCCCGACTTGTAGGAGGCGTGGGGACGCTGAATTGGCGGAAAGGCCCCGACCTCTTCCTGCAAGTGGCCCGGCGCGTCTGCGGGGATCAAGCGGGAAAATCAGTCCACTTCCTGTGGCTGGGCGGGGATCTCGAACGCGACCCGCTCATTCAGGAACTCCGGACCGACCTCCAGAAGGCGGGTCTTCAGGGGCGCGTCCACCTCCTCGGCTCGCGGCCGGACCCGATCAACTATATCGATCTCTTCGACGTCTTCATTTTACCCTCGCGCGAAGACCCTTATCCGCTCGTGGTGCTCGAAGCGGCGGCGATGGGCAAGCCGATCGTCTGCTTCGAGGCCGCCGGGGGGGCGCCGGAGTTCGTCGGCGACGACGCGGGCTTCGTGGTCCCGTATCTGGACACCGAGACCATGGCCTTACGGGTCCTGGAACTATTGGGGTCCGAATCGAGGCTCTCAAGCCTGGGGATGGCCGCCCGCGACAAGGTCCGCCGCCAGCACGACGTCGAACATGCGTCCAGGCAGATCCACGAATTGATCTTGTTGATGAGAGAGACAGGGCGACCGGGAACGGTCGACCGCCAAGACTTGTAGCCCGTGATCGATCGAACCCGGTGTGGAATGTCGGCCCCGCATCACCCCGGCGGTAATAGGATCTCCACCATCGAGAGGTCGTCGACAAATTCATCCACGCCTTTCAGTTCTCGGGCGAAGCGGATCAGGCCGTCCATCCCGGTCTGCTCGGGGGTCCTGGGGACCTTCTCCATGAAGTCGATGAAGTCGCCGAAGGCCCAGGGCGTCCCGTCGGGACGCTCGACCTCGAAGGCCCCGTCGCTGTAGAGGGAGAGCAGGCCGTAGGACTCGACCTGTACGGTCGACATGGCGAATTCCAGGTCGCCCACTGCGCCGACCATCGGGCCTTGCGATTCGAGGGCAATCTGCTTCGCGGTGGCGGCGTCGGGCCCGGTCAGCAAGAGCGCGGGGGGATGGCCACCTCCGGCGTAGTCGAGCCGGCGGGTCGGCCGGTGGTAGATCCCGTACCAGATGGTGAAGAAGAGGCCGTTCTGCTGCTCCATCGGGAACGCCTTGTTCAGGGCAGTGAGGACCTGGTCAGGGTGCCGGAAGTCGGTCTGCGGGAGCGACTGCGACCGGAGCGCATTGAGCGCCGAGACCGAGAGCAAGGCCGCACCCACCCCGTGGCCGCTGACGTCGAGCAGGTAGAAGGCGAAGTGGTCCTCGTCGATCCAGTCGTAGCCGAACGAGTCGCCCCCCAGCTCGGCCGAGGGGATGAACCGCCAATCGGTCCGGATGTCCCCCTTCTTCAGCTTGTCTGGCAATAGCGAGTACACATACTTGGCGGCCTGGGCCACGTCCTTGGCCAGGAGCTTCTGGCTGACCTGGAGGGCCCGGTAGGCCTCGTTCCTCTGGAGGAGGGCGATATAACCCTTGGAGTGGTGGCGGATCCGGGCCAGGAGTTCGAGACGGTCGGGGAGCTTGACGATGTAGTCATTGGCCCCAAGGCCGAAGGCCTCGGCCTTGATCTTCGGCTCCTCCTTGGTCGAGAGGACGATCATGGGCGTCTCGCGAGTGACCTCGTCCTCCCGGAACTGCTTGACCAGGCTCAGGCCGTCGATCTCGGGCATGACCAGGTCCTGGAGGATCACGGTCGGGCCAATCTCCTTGGCGCGTGCCAGGGCCTGGGTGGCATCCTTGCAGTAGTGGAAGACGATGTCGTCCTCGCCGGCGAGCATCCTCCGGACGGCCTCGCCGATGATCGGCTGGTCGTCCACGAGCAGGACGGTGACCTTGTGCTGGGTGAGCGAGGGTTCGGAGGCGGAGGGGGTCATCGGCGAGAGTCTCCGGGAAGTCGGTGGGATCGGTCGCGGACGCGTTCCAGGAGCGAGGCGGCGATCGCGGAGAGGGGCAGGACGAGTTCGGCGGCGGAGATCTCGACGGCGGCACGGGGCATCCCCCAGACGACGCTGGAGGCCTCGTCCTGGGCGATGGTCAGCCATCCGGCCCTCCTGAGGGCCAGCAGCCCGATCGCACCATCCCGGCCCATGCCGGTCAGCAAGACCGCGGCCCCCGGCTCGGGCCAGTGCCGGACCAGGCTCTGGTAGAAGACGTCGACCGAGGGCCGATAATGATACGTGGTCGGCTCGGCGACATAACGGAGCGACCGGTCCTCGTCGAGGATGACATGGTCGTTGGTGGCGGCCAGCATGATCTTTCCCGGGAGCGGCCGATCGCCGGGCTGGATCAGCTCGACGGGTCGACGGGCCCGCTCGCCCAGCCACTCGGCCAGGCCGGGCGCGAAGGCGGAGTCGACGTGCTGGACGATCACGACCGAGGCGTCCTTGGACTCGGGCAACGCGGAGAGGATCTGCGCCAGGGCGGCCGGCCCTCCCGTCGAGCAGCCGATCGCGATCAGCGGCCAGGACGGCGAGCCCCCGGGCGGCGGCGGGGTTGGGGTCGATGGGGGATCGTCCGAGGCCGAGGTGACCCGGGGCGACCGGCCCAGGAGCTTGGCGACCGTGGCGATCTTATCGAGCATCAGTCGGGCGCCGGAGACGTCGCCGGAGGGGCCGAGTTCCGGCGTGTCGACCGCGTCGAGTGCCCCCAGCCCCATCGCCTCGTAGACCCGGCCGAGGTGGGCCCGGACCGAGCTGGTGACCACCACGATCGCACAAGGCGACTCGGCCATGATCCGCCGGGTCGCCTCGACCCCGTCGACGACCGGCATGATCAGGTCCATCAGGATCAGATCGGGGCGGTCGATCCGGGCTTTGGCCACCGCATCGGCGCCGTCGACGGCCAGCCAGGCGATCTCGTGGCCGGGCACCGAGACGACGGCCCGTCGGAGCGCCTCGCGGGCCATCGCCAGGTCGTTCACGATCCCGATCCTCATCCCTAAGCCTCGCCGATCAGGTCGGCCACCGCATCGAGAAATGTCCGGTCGTGGAAGCTGCTCTTGGTCAGATAACCGTCGGCGCCGGCGTCGAGCCCGCGTGTCCGGTCCTCCTCGCGATCCTTGTAAGAGACGATCACCACGGGCGTCGACCTCAGCCTGGGGTCCTGCTTGATCGATCGGACCAATCCAATCCCGTCCATCCTGGGCATGTCGACGTCGCTGATCACCAGATGATAATCTCCGACACGTACCGCATTCCACCCGTCGACCCCATCGACCGCCACATCGACGGCGTAGCCCCTCCCTTCGAGGAGCTGGCGTTCGAGCTCGCGGACGGTGATCGAGTCGTCCACGACCAGGATCCGCTTGATCGGTCTCCGTGCCTTCGAGGCGATCGACGACGAGCCCGCCGACGACTTGAGCCGCCGATCGCCCAGAAGGTTGTCGATCGACCGGACCAGGTCCTCGACGTCGACGATCAGGACCGGCCAGCCGTCGTCCAGGACCGAGGCGCTATTGATGTCGGGCGGGTGGCCGAGCCGGGGATCGAGCGGCCGGACGTCGAGGTCGCGCTCGCCGAGGAAGGCCTCGACGATCATCCCGAATCGGTGATTTCGGTCGCTCACCACGACCACGGGCATCGGGTCGGCTGCCTCTCCGGACTCGGGGAGGTCCAGGACCTGGACCGCGTCGACGAGCCCGACCAGTTGGTCATCGAGCAGGAAGTGGGGACGTCCCTCCAGTCGCCGGATCTCATCCCGCGGGACCCGGACAATCCGGTCGATCCGGTTCAGCGGGAAGGCGTACGGCTCGCCGGATATCCGGACCAAAAGCGCCCGGATTACCGACATCGTGATCGGCAAGTGGAGCGTGAATCGGGTCCCCTGCCCCGCCTTCGACGAGACCCGGACCACGCCGCCGACGGTCTTGACCATCTCCTGGACCACATCCAGCCCGACCCCCCGGCCGGAAATCTCGGTCACGGCCTCCTTGGTCGAGAAGCCGGGCAGGAACAGGAATTCGAGCAACTCGGCCTCGCTGAGCCGTCCGACCATCTCCTCGGTGGCGAGCCCCCGCTCGACGATCTTGGCGCGGAGACGTGCCACGTCGACCCCTTGGCCGTCGTCCGTGAGCGTGATCTGGAGCATTCCCGCGCTGTGGCGGGCCTCCAGTCGGATCAGGCCGACGGGATCCTTGCCGACGGCCGCCCGGACCTCGGGCAGCTCGATCGCGTGATCCATCGCGTTGCGGATCAGGTGGTTCAGGGGCGCTTCGAGCTTGTCCAGGATGTCTCGGTCGACGCCGGTCGTGTCGCCCCTGACCTCGAACTTGACCCGCTTGCCCAGGTCCCGGGCCACCTCGCGGACCATCCGGGGGAACCCGCGAACCCCCTCGGACATCGGCCGCATCCGGCTGGCCAGGACTTCGTGGTGGAGTCGGCCGGCGAGATCCTCGCCACGCCGGGCATAATCGTCGAACGACTCGATCTGTTGTCCCAGTCGCTCGATGCACCGGCCTGCCTCGGCGCGGGCCCGGGCCAGGAGTTCGGCGGCGACCGAGGGGTCCGACGCCCGGGGGTCCTCCAGGGCCTGCAACGCCTCGATCACCGCCCCCTGGCGATTCCGGAGCGCCATCAGGCCCTCGAAGAACGGTCGGAGCTGCCGGGCCTGGACCAGCGATTCCCCGGCCAACCCCATCAGCCTCGAAAGGCTGTCCGCCGAGACTCGGACCACACGCCCCGACGCCTCGGGGGAGGGGGGAGCCTGTTGACCCGGCTCGGGAGGGCTTGGATGAGGAGGCTCGGGAGGCGATGGAGGAGGAGGCTCGGACGGGGTCGTTTGATCGACGATCGGTCCGGACTTCTGGCCCCCTCCTCCATCGTGGGAGAGGGTTGGAGAAAGGGGGGAATGATCCTCGATCGGTAGGGGCGAGGGACTGCTCGGCTCCTCAGTGGAGCCGGCCTCGATCGGCGCCTCTCCTGATTCGGTCCTGAGCCGTTCCAGCCGACTCACGGTCTCGGCGACCCGACTTTCGTTGGCCTCCTGCCAGGTCACGACCTCGTTCTCGGGAAGCTGCGAGATCTCCACGAGCTGGTCGACGGCCCGGAGGAGCACGTCGACGTGGCCGGTCCGGATCGCGAACTGGCCGCGCTGGGCGGCCACGAAGTTGTCTTCGAGCGCGTGGGCGACCCGGACCGCGGCGTCGAGGCCGACGATCCGAGCTGCCCCCTTGAGCGAGTGTGCGGCCCTCATCAGCGATTCCAGGGCCGAGGCCGACGGTGTGTCGACGCGTTCCAGGGCCATCAGGCCCTCCGAGAGCAGGGCCGTCTGGCCATCGGCCTCGGAGCGGAAGAGGTCCATCAGGGAGAAGCCGCTGAGATCGTCGCTCATGCGCCCATCCTCCGGAGCGCCTGGAAGATCCGGGGCTCGTCCAGGACGTCGACACTCCGCCCGGAGCCCCAGGCGAAGACCGCCCGGCTGAAGCTCCCGGCCGGATTGGCGAGCGTCGAGGGGACTTTCTCCAGCCGGTCCAGCGGGACCGACTGGACTCCCACGACCTCCTCGGCCGGGAACGTCCAGCTGTCCGTCCCCTGGCGGATCACGACCAGCCGGGGGCTCGCCGGGGTCTCGTCCGACGGGTCGGGCGGGTCGACCTCCAGGAGTCCGTGCATCGAGACGCAGAGCTGGAGCTGCCCTCGGAGGCTCACCAGGCCCGAGAGGACGCGATTGGTCCGGTGGGGGACCCGATGGACCGGCCTGGGCTCGGTGACCTCGGCCACCACCGAGAGCGAGAGCGCCAGCCATTCGCGGCCGAGTCGGAAGACCAGGAGCGAAGTCGAATCGGTCGATCCGGCCTGGACCGGCCGGCCGAGCAATTCGGCCCACTCGGCGAGGTAGCCCTCGGGCGCCTTCCGTTCGAAGAACCCCCGGGCCGCCGCGGCGAAGACCGGGCAGTTCCGGCAATGGTCGTGGAGTTTCAGCTCCGGGCAGGTCCCGTCGCCATCGACGCCGATCCTGTTCCAGCAGTCGCCCACGCCCGGCCCGCCCTCGATCGCGCTCATGGCTTCTCCTTCCTCGACCGGACTCGCTCGAGCCGCCGACGATAGACGGCCTCGGCCGCCACGTCGCCCCGTCGACGGGCCAGGAGGGCCAGGGCCAGCAACGACTCATCATCCTGGCCGTCGAGGTAGACCGCCTTGAGGAACGATTCCTCGGCCCGATCGCGGTCGCCGGCCGCCTGGCGGATCATCCCGAGCAGGGCGAACGCCCGGGCACTCGGCCCGACTTCGAGGATGGCCCGTTCCACCACTCGCGAGGCCTCATCGTATCGCCCCTCGTCCGCCAGCTTCAGGGCGAGTTCGAGCGTCGGGGCGCTCTTGACCACGGGGACGGCCTTGGCCTCCCTCTGGGACTGGGCCGGGGAGAGGGTTGTTGGACGACCAGTCGAGGTCCGGACAGGCGGGTCCGGTCGTCGATCGGGCTTCTTCCCGATCGAGGAAGTGGAGATCGCCGGCTTCACCGGGTCGACCCTGGCTCTCGGCGGCCCCTTCCGATAGGCGAAACCTCCCTTTTCCGCGATCATCGAGAAAGGCGAGACCGGCGAATCGTCGGCCCGATCGGCGTGCCCCAGGAAGAGCACCCCCCCTTCGACGAGGAGCCTGGCGAGCGAGGTATAAGCGATCGCCCGGGACGGCCCGTCGAAGTAGATCAGGAGGTTCCGGCAGAAGACAACGTCGAAGGGCGGGCGATCGGCGAGCAAGCCCGGATCGAGCAGGTTCCCCAGGTGGAACCGGACGGTCGACCGGACCGAGGGATCGAGCGTCGATGCCCCGCCGTGCTCCCGGAAATAGCGGGAGCGGATCGTCGGATCGACCCCCCGGAACGAGTTAGGCCCGTAGACCCCGGCGATCGCCCGGGCCACCGATCGGGCGCTGACGTCCACCGCATCGACCCGGAATCGGTCGGGCGGCAGGCCGATTTCGAGCAGCGTGATCGCGATCGAGTAAGCTTCCTCACCCCCCGCGCAGGGGAGGCTCAGGATCATCAAGGGGGGCCGGCTCGGCCGGGCCAGCCAGCCCGATCGGGCGTGGTCGCGGAATACCTCGAACGGCCGGGCATCGCGGAAGAACCAGCTCTCGGGGATGACCACTTCCTCGATGAGCGACTGGAGTTCCTCGGCCGACCCGGCCAGAACCCGCTCGTATTCGGATCGGTCGCGAAGCCCCAGGCTCGCCATCCGGGCCAGGACCCCCCGCTTGATCAGGCCCTCGCCGACGATGGACGGGTCGAGCCCGATCCGGCCGCTCAGGAGATGCTCGACCATCCCCGGCGGACTCATGGCGTGCCCACCCGGACTTCGGCCACCGAGAGCCCGCCCAGGATCCGGCCCGGCTCGATGAGCTGCAGGAGGCCATCCTCGACCTCGAAGACGGACCCGAGATAGGGTGCCCCCTCGACCTCGATCCCGACGATGGCCTTCCGCGATTCGTCCACCTTACGGACGTCGTCGACCCGCTCGGCCACCAGGCCGACCATCCCGCCCGCCTCGCCCCCAACGTCGAGGACGACGATCCGGGTGTCCAACCGCTCCCGGCAGGGATCGCCGCCCATGAGAACCCCGAGGTCCACCACCGGGACCACCCCTCCTCGATAGTGGAGGAGCCCGACCAGATGGCAAGGGGCATGCGGCAAGGCCCGGAGTCCGACGCGCGGGACGACCTCAGCGACCCGCTTGACGGCCACCGCGTAGCGAACATCGGCGACCCGGAACATCAGGACGAGCATGGTACCGCCTTGGATGCGGATCTCGGCGTACGGATCTTAATCCTTCGAATCCCGGTTCACTTCACCCTGCATGGCCTCCGGTCGGAGGCCCCGGACGACCTGCACCCTGTCAGCCCGCCGGGCGCGACAAGGGGACGGAATCCACCTTGAACCGCGAGACCTCTTCTTTCAAGCCCCCGACGGCCTCTCGGAGGTGATCGGTGGCCTTGTTGAACTCGCGGAGCGAGATCGAGGTCTGGTGGGCCCCCTCGCTCAGGCGGATCACGGCCTCTCGGATCTGCTCGGCCCCCTGCGACTGGACCCTCATCCCCTCGTTGACCTGCTCGAACCGCCCGGTCAGGCCCCGGACGGCCTCGATGATCCCCCCGAGCTGATCGCCGATCTGGGCGACCTCGTCGACCCCCCGGCGAACCTGGTCGCTGAACTTGTCCATCTCCATCACGCCGGCCGAGACGCTGTATTGCATCTCCTTGACCATCCGCTCGATGTCCAGGGTGGCCACGGCGGTCTGGTCGGCCAGCCGGCGGATCTCGCGGGCCACGACCAGGAAGCCCAGGCCGTACTCGCCGGCCTTCTCGGCCTCGATCGCCGCGTTGATCGAGAGCAGGTTGGTCTGGTCGGCGACCTTGGTGATGGTGGTCACGGCCAGGTTGATGTGCGCGGCCCGCTCGGAGATGACCGAGAGCTTGGAGCTGATCGAAGTGGTCGACTCGGCGAGCTGACGCATCGAACGGCCCATCTCGGTCAGGCTCCCCTGCCCCTCCCCGGCCATGCTCGCGGTATGGGCGGCGACATCGTTGACCTCGTTCATGGTCCGGAGGAGTTCCAGGCTGGTGGCCGAGATCTCCTTGACCGCGGCGGCCGCCTCGCTGGTCGAGGCCCCGTAGTCGTTGACGGCCTCCCCCTGCTGGCGCGAGGTCGCGGCGATCTGCGTGGCCGTCGACATCAGCGAGATGCTCGAATGCTGGATCTTGCCGATCAGCGACCGGAGGTCGCCGGTCATCGCCTCGACGGCCCGGAGGAGCTGGCCGGCCTCGCCGGGGGCCGACTCGGTGGCGATCCTCGCGGTCAGGTCGCCCGAGGCCACCCGCTCGGCCATCTGGGCGGCCTCGCGGATCGGCCGGGTGATCGAGCGGGACACCCCCCGGGCGACGATGAAGACCGCCAGGGCCGCCAGGAGCATGAAGAATCCCACCGCCTGCCGCTGGAGCCTGAGCAGGGCGAATGCCTCGGAGGCATCCTGCTTGACCGTCAGGCCCCACCTATATGAGGGGAGATAGGTCCACGAGCTGACGACCGCCTTGCCCGTGTGGTCGACCAGCTCGCCATAACCGCGATTCCCCCGGACGGCCTGCTGCATGTCCTTGCCGCGCTCGTCGCCGAACCGGATCTGGTCGCGGAAGGCCGCCTTGGGATCGAACCGGGTGGGCGCGACGTAGACCAGCCCGTCCCCCTGCTCGGTCGCCACCGTCGTGTCGCCGGTCTCTCCCAGCCCGAAGTAGTTCCGGAGCGACTTGAAGAGGGCCTCATTGTCGAGCTCGATCACGACCACGCCGATCAGGACCCCTTCGCGCAGGATCGGCCCGACGACGAAGCCGGTGGGATCTTCCCGGCCGGGATAGACCTGGAAGTTTGTCGTCATCGGCATCAGCAAGAACTGGCATTTCCGGAACGTCTCGGCCAGTTGCGTCCCCTTCAGGGGGCCGGTCAGCAGGCTCTCGCCATAATCGAGACCCGGCCGATAGGAAACCAGCGGGACCCCTCGGAGGTCGAACAGCGAGAGATTCCCGAGCGACTTCGCCTCGACGAGCGAGGTCAGCCGACCCCGATACGTATCGGCCTCCCGGCGATATTCCTCGGTATCCCCCTTCCCTTCCCGGACGAGTGCGCCGAGCCGCTCCAGGGCTTCGACGAAGCCGGGCGCGTTGGCCAGGAACAGGGCATCGTTGCGCCGCTCGGCGATATACGCCTCCAGGCTCGACGCCTTGGCATCGCTGATGACCGTCAGCCTCTGGCGGACCGTCGCCTCCAGCGACTGCCTGGAGAAGAACCCGGTCACCAGCAAAAGGACGACGCAAGGGACCAGCGCAATCAACTGGAACCACCCGGCCAGGCGGGTGGAGATGCTGGACCAGTCGGGGGCGAGCCATCGGAGGTTCATGCGGGGTCGGGCCTGTCTCGGGGTGTCGACCGGGTCGGCGATAACCCGGGTTTGCATTCCAGGAGGGGCATAGGCCCGTCGATGACGGGCGAAGGCCGGCTGATGGATCTCGGGATCCCTCAGCGGGGCGAGGGATCCGGGACGCCCCCGGCCGGGCCGGTCGCGGGTGCCGGCGGCTTCGAGGATGACGACGACCATCGGCCGCCCCAGGTGGCCCGGAACCGCTCGGGCATCGCGAACCAATCCTGCTTGGACCGGGTGCCGAGATAGGTCAGGGGGCGGATGGCCTTGCTGATCGACCAGACCACGTCGAACTGACCATCGAGGCGGGCCCGGCCGATGTGGAACTGACGCCAGAAGGCGTGCGACTCGGGATCGAGCGTGACGATCGCATCGGGGGCGTCGAGGCTCTGACGGCGGAGCTGCTGGAGCACCAGGTCCGGGTCGGCCGTTCCCAGCTCCTCGACCGACTGGGCCCAGAGGGAGACGGCGTTGTAGGCCGAGACGATCGCGTCACTCGTCACTCGCTCCTGGCCGAACCTCGCCTTGAACCGGGCGACGAAGTCGCGGTTCTCCGCCCGGTCGACGCTCTGGAAGTAGTTCCAGGCCGAGTAGTGGCCCGCCACGGTCCCCGGCGCGATCATCCTGAGCTCGTCCTCGGCGATCGAGTACGAGAGGACCGGCAGCTTTTCGGGGGTCAGCCCCGCATCCCGGAGCGCCACGTAGAACGGCTCGTTCGAGTCGCCCAGGATCGAGCTGAGCACCAGGTCCGGCTTAGAGGCCTTGATGGCCTCGACCGCCTCCTTGGCGTCCAACCCGCCCATCGGCAAGTAGGATTCCCCGACCAATTCGACGCCGTTCGCCTTGAGTGAATCCTTGGCGAACTCGGCCACCGACCGCGACCAGATCTCCTCCGACCCCACCACGAAGAATCGGCGGGCCTTCAAAGTCTCGACCGCCCATCGGACCGCCGGGATCACCGACTGGTTGGCCGAGCCCCCGGCGTAGATGATCCGGGGAGATCGCTCCATCCCCTCGAAGTTACCCGGCACGAAAAGGATCCCCCGACGCTCCTCCACGACCGACAGGACCGCCCGGCGGACCTCGGCCGTGTAGGTCCCGAAGAGGACGCTGACCTTCTCGTTATCGATCAGCCGGCGAGCCTCGGCCACGAAGGCCGAAACATCGGATCGACCGTCGGCGACCCTTGCCTCGACCCGGCGGCCGGCGATCCCGCCTCGGGCGTTGATCTCCTCGATCGCCAGCGTCTCGGCGTCGATCAGCGACTTCTCGCTGATCGCGAGGGCGCCGGTCCTCGAGTGGAGCAATCCCACCACGATCGGGGGTTGGGAACCCGCCAGGAGCCGCTCCATCGCGAGGAGCGGCCGGGCCCCCATCTCCTGGGCCACGACGAAACCCGCGGCGATGGCCGCCACGAGCAGCCCGAGACCCAACAGCCACCAACGCCTCATGGCACGCCCCTTCGAGGTCCGGCAACGGAGGCGACGATCGAAATTCTCGACCTTGCCGCATCCAATATAGCCGATCACGCCTCGAAAAGGAGAAAAACGTCACATTTTACCCAGCTACCCCGAACCTCTACAATTTGCTCAGGCAGGCCGACGGATTGGGATCGGCTCACCAACGGTAAAGAGGTGGCGGTTCTCGCCGATCCAGGCCAGGAGCCGGGCCACCCCGTCGGCGGTCGAGACCTTCGGGGACCAGTCGAGCAGCCGGGCGGCCTTGCGGATGTCGGCCACGAAGACCGGCTGATCCCCCGGCCGCCAGTCCGCGAACGCGGGCTCGAGGCCCCGGCCGAAGTGGGCTTCGAGGGTCGCCACCAGCTCGCGAAGGCTCAGCGTGTTCAGGGGCCCGCCGCCGAGGTTGAATACCTCTCCACTGACCTCGTCGATCCGATCCAGGGCGATCTCGTAGGCGTCGATCAGGTCGTCGACCCAGAGGGTATCGCGGATCTGCTTTCCGTCGCCGAAGATCGTGAACCGCTGGCCGCGAGTGGCCGCCAGGCAGAACCAGGCGACCCACCCCTGATCCTCGATCCCGAACTGGCGGGTCCCGAAGATGCAGGATTGCCGGAACGAGACGGTCTTCATCCCGTAGATCCGGGCATAATCCCGGACGTACTGATCCCCGGCCCCCTTGGAGCAACCATAGGGGCTGTGAAAGTCGAGCGGTTCCGCCTCATCGACGCCGAAAGGCAGGTTTTCGTAGGCATATCGGCCGTCACGCTCGACGACCGGGACGTGTTCGAGATGTCCGTAAACCTTGTTGGTCGAGCTGTAGAGGACCGCGGGCCGCCCCTCGGCCTGGAGCCGGACGGCTTCCAGGATGTTGAGTGTCCCCAGCGCGTTGATCTCGAAGTCGGCCCGAGGGTCGGCCACGCTGGTGGTCACGGCGACCTGCCCGGCCAGGTGGAGGACCGCGTCGGCGTCGGCGTGGCGGGCCAGGAGGTCATTCACCCGGGGCGTATCGCGGACGTCCAGCAGGACGAAATCATTGATCCCCTGGGTCCGGAGCCAGGCGAGGTTCTCCTCGGCCCCCCGACGGCTCAGGTTGTCCACGACCACCACGCGATCGCCCATCCGGTGGAATCGCGAGGCGGCGTGACAGCCGATGAACCCCGCTCCCCCGGTGACGATCCACTTCCGTTTCCGCTGGCGATGACCGGCCATGGGCGTCTCGAGACCTCCGTGTCGACGGCCGACCGGCCGGGTGAGCCGGGCTCCGCCCGGCAAAGATCCCGGCGCGAACCGGGGACCCGGAGCTAAGATCGGCACGATCCACCCCGGGAATCGACCCCACCTTATAACCCGGCACCGCCCGGACGCCAACGCGAGCTTTGGGGCCGGACCCAAGTCCATACCGAAGTGCATCCAGGGAGAAGCACTGAGTCGTTGGGATGAACGGAAGCGAATGGCTCAGGACCAGGGCTGACCCGCCTAGTCTCCATTGTAATCGACGATGCACCGACAACCATGTTGGGGCATCAGATCTCCTTCGACGACACGAGCAGACTATGGTTTCACTTCCCCTTCGACTTCCCAGTTCGAAGGCGGCGCTTCAATCGCCTCATCTCCAGCATATTCCTGAGCTTGGCTTCGTCCTTCCGCGTTTCCTGGAGGACCGTTTCCAGGCGGGCCTTGGTAAGGGCGACGGCTTTCGCCTTGGTCTGTTCCAGCACGATTTCGCTCATCGCCTCCCCCTCTCTGGGTCGCAACCGAACCGATCAACCCGCTTATAGCATACTCAAGGCTAATTCGCGGAGCAAACTCTCTCAGCAGCGATTCGACCATCTCCCGGTTTTCCTCACAGAAGAACCCGGGTTTGTCTGTATCGATGACGAGGGCGGCGCTGGCCGGGTTGATCCCGTCCGGGCAAAATCCGGATATTGGATGCGCCACCATCGATTTCAGGTATTGCCGCTGCCGATCGTGAAAGAATTCAAACCCGGGTTCAGACTCGCAGTCCGACACGATGAGGGTCCGCCCTTCGCGCACGCAGCGAACTGCTTGGGATGGGTTCGTGTCGTTGTCCAGGCGATATCGGCCGGGGTGCTTCTCGTAGGACGAGAATGGCTCGTGGTCGCAAGTGGCTAGGTCGAAGGCGTCGAGAGGTTCCAGTCGCCCGCCGCGCTCAGCTAATAGCCCAACACGGAAGTTTTGATTGTAGCGTCGGCCATCCTCGTGAACGGCCCATAAATGGAGAAGCGATGCCAGGAGGTCCAGAAGGATATGGACCTGGTCGGCGGGGTCAAGCCCATCCCGCGCTTGCTGGATGGAAGCTCGGACGCTGGTATTCACTTGCGCCACCCGACGAACTCTCTGGTGTTTCTCGCTCACCGACCATCGAAGTTGGGTAAGTAGCCAATTGAGACGCACAGCCTCGAATTCGGCATCTTCTTTGTCCTGATTCACTATCTCCAGTTCTTGGGCGGCCGCAGCCTGTGCTTCCGCATGAGCCGCCTTGAGATCGTCGATTTCTCTCTTGTGGTCCGAACTCGTCTTTTCCTTGGCGAGCTTAAACTTGTGGTCGCCGATTGCACCAGCGACCTCCCAAAGTAGGTAACCGATGACGGCGATAAGGACCGTCGACGCCCACGGTTGATCCCAGAGCGGCTTGGGCGCTTTTGGTGTAGCAGCCTTGGCGGCGATCGCCGACAACGCAGCGAGTGCTCGGAAAAAAGCGACCGCGCACTTGGCCAGGAATTCTCGGTATAGCGAACGAAGCCAGGACGGCCACCACCACACCAGGAAAAGCGCACAGAAGCCCATGCTGGATGCGAAAATGCTGGCGTAGAACGCGATGGCCTCCAAATTGTGTGTTAGGAACAGCACGACATTCATGAAGTTATTCTCACCGGACTTCCAAGGGTCCTAACCTGCCCAAGGAACAGCCAGGCACCCTCCAGATCGCGGCTCAGGAGTCGAACGAAACCCGCCCATCGTCCCCGACCTTCGATCCGTAAGCCGGGTCGTAAGTCCCGTCGCCTCCGGGGACACCGACGACCACCGCTCCCAGGATGGGGACCCCGACCGCGGTGAGTTTCCGGCGGGCTCGCTCGAGCATTGGATACCGGCTCTGATCGAATCGGACGACCAGCAGGGCGGCATCGAGCCATCGGCCCAGGGTCAGGGCGTCGGGCACGGGGAGGACGGGCGGGGCGTCGACGATCACCAGGTCGAAGCTCTCCCGGGCGCGGGCCAGGAGTCGGCCGAGACGCGCATCCTGGAGGAGTCGACCGGGGGCGACCCTCGGCGAGCCCGCGGGTAGGAAGTGGAAACCGCCGGCACCGCCGACGACCGTGATCACCTCCTCGGCCGCGCTCTCGCCGGCCAGGACTTCGGCCAGTCCCCGGCGGCCGGCCAGGTCGAGCGTCCGACTGAGGGCGGGATTCCGGAAATCGGCGTCGATGAGGAGGGTCAGGAGGCCCGCGTTGACCGACCGCTCGGCCAGTTGGGCCGCCAGGGTGGTCTTGCCCTCCCCCTTCCGGGCGCTGGTGACGACGACGCTCTTGAGCGGGCGGCCCCGGTGATCCTCCCCCGAGCCGATCGCCACCCGGAGATGATCCAGGCTCTGGGCGAATCGGTCGATCTCGCGATGAACCCTCCGGCTTTCTCGGGGGCCGGGCAGCGGCGGGACGATTCCGAGGACTTCCAGTCGGAGCCTTCCCGGGAGATCCTCGGGGTCGGAGACACGCCCGGCTCGAAATTCGATCAGGGTGACCAGGGCCAGGCTCGCCAGGAACATCAAAGCCGGAGCACCCAGCATCGCCTTCCGACGGAGGGCGGCCTCGGGGGCGATCGAGGTCCGGGTCGGGCCTTCCCGGCGAGGGCGGACCTCCGGCCCCTGGGCCTCGGGCTCGGCCCGGCTCAGGGCATCGAGAACCGACTCGGCCCGGCCCAGGTCCTGACGGGCAAACTCCAGCGCCAGCTCATCGAGCCCGGTGGCACGGGTCCGGGCGTTGAATTCTTCGAGCCGAGAGCCAAATTCCTTCATCCGTCCTTCCAGGTCGCGGACCCGAGCCTCGGCGGCCTGGGTCCGGGCCTCTCGACCGGTGAGTCGGCGGGTCGCCGAGACCAGGCCGGGCTTCATCTCGGCCCAGAGGCCGTCGATCTGCAACTGGAGCGATTCCACCTGAGCCTTCGAGGCCGCCCGGTCGGGGCCAGCCTGGCCGTCGCGGGCCCTGTCCAGCTTCGACTGGAGATCGGCCACCTTGGAGTCGGCATAGAACGCGGCCACGACCTCGGCATCGGGCCCCCCGGTACCGACCGAGGCGGGCTCGGCCGATCCGCCCCGGATCCGATCGAGATTGGATCGCGCTTCGATGAGTTCGAGGTCGCATTTCAGGAGTTCCCGGGTCAGGACCCCATAAGCCTCGGCCGCCGCCGAGTCGCGATCGCGAGCCCGACCGGCGTCGATCGAGCCCACTCGTTCGACCAGACGAGTGACCACATCGCGACCCAGGCGAACCGCCTCGGCTCGCCGCTCGCGGTCCTCGTCGAGCCTCCGACGGCGGGCCTCGGCCTCACGCTCGGCGGCCTCGCGATCCGCTTGGAGATAGGCGTCCACCACGGCGTCGACCACCGAGGCCGCCGCTTCGGACGAATCGCCGGCGATCGAAACCTGGACCCGCCCGGATCGAGGTTCGGGCGTCACGACCATCGCCGCTCGGATCGCGGCCCTGGGATCGCCGGGGAGGGCCAACCGGGGGAGTTCCAGCAGTTCGGGCCGGTTGGCGAGAGCCAGGGCGATCACGTCGGGATCGGTGATCCTTCGGGCCTGGGACTCGATCGAGGGGCTTCGGTCTCCGTTCCCGATCTCGATCTCGGTCGAGGCGACGAAGGCCGGCCCACCTCGGCCCAAAGCCAGGGTCCCCAGGACCGCCGATCCGGCCGCCCAGAAGAATAACGCCTGCCACCAGTAACGGCGAAACGCCCGGCCAATCACCCGCGCCGAGAACCTTCGACGGGCCGTCGGCGCGTTCGCGAATCTCGGACGTCGACGACCGACCGGGATCGTTGGCGACGGATTGGGCGACGGCTGGCTGGCCGGCTCCATGGTCCGGGCCGGGAGTGGCCCGTATCTGCGATCCGTTGGTTTCATGGCGAGAAGCGTCCTTGCAGGTGCCCGACTCCTGGAGAATTCCGATGATGCGCCGGTCGGATGCCCGATGACAAGGGAGCTTCTCGGTCGACGGGCCGTGGGCCCACTCGGGACGATTGCCAGGCGGGTGCCCTCGCTCTAGAATGGCCGCCGGTTTACCGGAGCCCCACCCTCCTTCGCCGAACACGTTAACGGACTTCCATCCAGGAGAATATCGACCGATGGGCGCCGGCACGGAGGATCGGGAAGCACTCTGGGTGGAGGGACGGTTCACCGTCCGGGTCCGGGGTCCAGGACACGAGCCCGGCCGGGTCGTCCGGCTCCGCAAGCCATTCGCCCTGATCGGCCGGCTCCCGGGGGCCGACCTCCGGATCGACGACCCGGCCGTCGAAGACCGCCACGCCCTCCTGATCCTGGATCATCAGGGCCTCTTCGGCGTCGACCTCCTGACCAGGACCGGGACCCGATTCGCCGGCGGGAATTCGACCTCGGCCCGACTCGGCCTCGGGGACGTCCTGGAAGTCGCCGGGCGGCGGATCGAGATCCTCCAGCTCCGGATCGATGGCGAGTCGATCGACCCGCCCCTCTCCGACGATGACCTCCTGGCCGATGCCGATCCGTCCGCCCTGGTCGCCCTGAGCCTCGGGCCGATCGACGAGTCGGGGCCGTCCTGGATGCTCGGCTCGACCCTGGCCTTCGCCGGTTCGGGCGAGGCCTGCGCGATCCGGGTGGAGGACGCCTCCCCCGCGAACTGCGCGCTGATCCGAGGCGCCTCGACGGCCCACGTGATCAACCTCCTGGGCGAGCCCACGCTGCTCAACGGCCTCCCGATCCCCGGGGCCTCGGCGCTCCTGGACGGCGACATCCTGACCCTGGGCCGGGCCCAGCTCGTCGTCGGGGTCGCGCCCCCTCGTTGGGACGCCAAGCTAGGGGCCCTCTCCCGATTCGAAGGGACCTTCGGCGAAGTCCCGGGCCTCCCCGCCGAGTTGGCCGGGAGCCCCCGCGCGGCGCTCCTGGCCATGATCCTCACCGGGGCCGCCCGGCCGCCCGGCGAACCACAGAACGAGATCCTTCGGACGCTCCGCCTTTTCCAGGCCGATGCCGCCTCGCTCTTCCAGGACCAATTCGACCGGATCGAGGCCCTCGGCCGCGAGATCGCCGAGATCCGCGAACAGGTCGAGCTCCGGAGCGGCTCGCCCGAAGCCCCCCCCGAACCCATCCGTCTCGACCTGATCGCTCGGGAGATCCCCGAGGAGGAAGACTCGCCCGCCTGGCTCCTCGACCGACTCCAGGGCCTGGAGTCGGAGAGCCGGTCGACCTGGAAGGATCTGATCGGCCGGATCTCCTCCACCATCCGTCACCGAAACCCGTCCGAACCGACTCCGGAAGACCGCCCCTAAAACCGCCCAGAATCGCCCCAGACGCCCGATCGACTGAAGATTGCCGAATCCTACCACCAGGCCCCGAGCAATCGCACTGGCGAGCCACCAGGGCCATTCCCTGGCCATGCCCGATCTCCAGCCCCAACTTCCGGGCCTCGATCACCTCGGTTCCTCGATCCGAGATCAGCCCTCGTCGAATGCTTCCGGCTGTGTGTTTGCACACGATATTTGGGACATACTTGGGCTCGGCCCCGTCCGTTACCCGAATCCCCGACCAGGCCCCCATTCCCGGACTGCTCATCTCCGGATCGCCCGTGTACCGATGAACCGGACATACTTGGGCCCGAAACCGCCCGGATCGCCTCTCAGGATTGGCCCCGATCTGATCGGGCGACTACCGATGTACCGGACATACTTGGGCCCGAAGACCTCCAGGCTCGAATCTTCGGGGGGTTTTGTCCATCACGATGCACCGGACATACTTGGATGACCGGCTTGCACCTAGTGGACGGTCGACACTAGCGATATTTGAGACATACGATGCGTTTGTCCATAACGATGTACCGGACATGGTTAGCTCGTGCACTCACGATGTACCGGACATACTTTTAACGATCAACCGGACATACTTAGCCCGTGCACTCACGATGTACCGGACATACCACTACCGATGAACCGGACATACTTGCGCTCCACAACTTCTGTTAGATCGGCAACTTGCGGCGCCTAGAATTTGTTTTAGACTTTTGCTTAGACTAAAAGACAACAACAGCCTTCGGCCGTTTTGTTGTTGCTTTTTCTGCTTATAACCCAAACAATCCTCCAATCCGGACTTAAAATATGCTGTTTGAGCAAGATGAGCCGGAAGAATCAATTATCACGATTGAGGAGTCTGGAGGGTTTGAGCAGAATGAAGAGAATCCAGGTGCATCCGATCATGGATGGAAGGACGAGCTGAATCTGGCGGAATTCCCGATCGCCGCGCTCACCGATCGGGTGCCCAATGGTCAAACGACGCTGGTATTCGAAGACAAATTGGAGCGTCGCGACCACCCTCCAATCGTCCGTCGATTGACGATCATGGGGACCGTCAAGCACGGCTTGCCGACCTCGACCGACGACGAGGTCCTGGTCGGCCTGATCCAGTTGACCAAGCGTCGGAGCAATTTCACCAACGCCAAGGTCCCGTTCTCGCGTTACGAGCTGATCGAACTGCTGGGCTGGCCGCAGAGCGGGGCCAGCTATCGGCGGATCGAGGAGGCCCTGAACCGCTGGGTCGGCGTGGTCCTGATGTATGAGAACGCCTGGTGGGACAACACGGCCAAGAGCTGGGTCGACGAGAATTTCCACGTCCTGGATAACGTGACGCTCTACGACCGTGAGCGTCGGAAGCGGTCCGCCGGCAAGGCGGGCAAGGCGGGGGCCAAGCCGGCCTCGGGTCGCCGCCCCAAGAAGACCGGGACCGAGGGCGACCCGCTGCCCCTTTCCAGCTTCCGATGGAACGAGGTGATCTTCGAGAGCTTCCAGAGCGGCAATCTGAAGCAGCTCGACCTGGAGTTCTACCTCCGGCTCCGACTGCCGACGACCAAGCGGATGTTCCGGTTCCTGGACAAGCGATTCTACCGGCGAGAACGCCTGGACTTCGACCTTCGCACGCTGGCATGCGAGCACATCGGCATGAGCCGATCTTATGCGCCGACCGAGTTGAAGCGGCGGCTCCGGCCCGCGCTGGAGGAGCTGGAGCAGCTCGGGTTCCTGGAGCCTCTGGATCCCGAGGAGCGTTACTCGTGGGTCGCCCGGGGTTGCTGGCGGATTATCCTGATCCGTGGCCAGGCGGCCACGCCCGATGCCCCGCCCGTGCCGACCGACGCCTCGGCCCTGATTGAATCCCTGACCAGCCGCGGGATCACCCCGAAGACCGCCGCCGAACTGGTGGCGAATCACCCGTCCGGTCGGGTCCGGACCAAGCTCGAAGTCTTCGACTGGCTGGTCAAGAATCAAGACAAGCGGGTCGGCAAGAATCCGGCGGGCTATCTCGTGGCCTCGATCCGCTCGGACTACCAGGCTCCCGAGGAGTTCTCCAGGTCGGCCAAGGTCGAGGAGGCCAAGAAGGAGGCCGAGGATGGGGATCGCAAGGCCAAGCGAAAGGTCCGCGAAGAGTCGGAGAAGGCCCGGGCCAAGGACGCCGAACTCCTGGCCCGTTGGGAAAAGCTCCCCGAATCCGAACGCGAGGCGATCCGGGCGGCCGTCCAGGCCGAGAACCCCGGCCTGGGACGCTGGAAGAACATGCTCGAACCGCTCTGCCTGGCCGCGATGGAGGCCCGCTCGAGCAAGCCGACGATCAAGCAAAAGGGATTATTTCCCGGCCCCGGTGAGGAATGATCCGAGCGGGCTCATCAGAGAGGGCCTCAATCGAGGTGCGGTCATGGCTTAACTTGGATGGGTGGGCCGTCGTCGTTGGCCCCTATTAGTCTTCATAAGCATGGGGCGGCTGATTACAACTCGCCAGGTTAGTCGGATAGAAGTTGTTGCGCAGATTAATTATGCTTCAATTAATAATAGAGCTTGTCGTTAGATGTGATTAATCAAGAAAGGTATTGACTTTGGTTTTCCGACTCTTGTAGATTGAATTGACTTGCTGATCGGCTCGCGAGGGGCCGATAAACGTGGCTATGATAGCCTTGACGCTAGGACACATCCATGCGTTGGGGCTTTTTTTGTGCCTCGGGGACGTTGTGTGGTCCTGGATTAATCCGTAACGCCCAGGGATTTTGTCGAGCCCCTCGCGGGGGGGCGGGGTTTCGCCCGGAATAGCGAACTCCGGGATATGGGGGACTTGTAGAGTTGCCCCTCCCTCCCCTCCTTTCTATAATAGCATCCATTGATGATTTTTAGTTGACATTATTGATGTCCTCTAAATAACAATCATTGATATAATGAATGCATCCGATCATCCTCGCGAGCCTGTCAAGCAGGCCCGATCGACGTCCCGCAGCCCTGCGGCCCGGTCCGGCCGGCGATCGAAATCATCGATATTTCTTCGTTTTCATCGAGCCGATCGAGCGTGTGGTTCGAGCGGCGTGCGTCGGGATCGACGAAGTGTAGAAGATCGAAGGGACGACGTCAGCCGCCGTCTCGGCGACGACGACCGGCAGGAATACCGGAAACAGGGGATGGGCATGACGACGGATCGGCAGTTCCGGGAGATCATCTCCCGATGTGTCTCGACGATGGTCTTCTACCACGACTCCGTCCGGAGTTGCGAGGTTGTCCGCTGGGTCCTCCAGGAGATCCGGGAGATAGCCCGTGAGGTCTCTGATCGGGGGCTGGACGGGGACGAGGCCTATCGATGCATCTTGCGCCCGGTCGAGGATGACTTGATACGCCGATATGGATATGAGGTAGGGCCTCGGATCTCGGGACGATTCATCGACGAATTCGAGGGAGAATTCGCCTCGAGAGAGTCGGCGGTCGGAGTCTGAACCGATCGGGTCCGCCGCCCGGCCCGGCCAGGGCGGATGGGCGGGGGACCTCGCTTTCCCCGGGAAACTCGCCGAGATTGCGATGGAGCTTCAGACTCTCAGATAGATCCCCCGGCGATCCATCCAGAACAGGATCAACCAGTAGACTCCCAGGATCGATGCTCCGGCGACGAGCGGTTCATAGGTGGGGCCGAATACGGCGAAGACGTCCCTCCCCAGGTGAGTCTTGATCGAACCCAGGACGAAGTCGTCGAGCAGGTGGGCGATGCAGTACGCGGCGATCGAGTTCCGGCCGATCACCCGGAGCGGGTACGTCCAGGCGGTGAAGCCGGTCAGGTCGATGGTCGCATAGAGCAGCGCAAGCACGGCGAACGCGATCCCGCCACTGAAGAGGACCCACGATGGGGTCCAGATTCGCTTGACGTTGGGGCAGAGCCCGTAATGGTCGAGGGCCCAGCCTGCGGCGACGCAAACCACCGCCGCCAGTAACATTCGCCCGAGCTTGCCTCCTGATCTCCCCTCCCCTCTCAGCCATCCTCCGGCGATCAAGCCCAGGAGCATCGTTGCCAGCGTCGGGATGAAGCTCAGCGTGGAGTACCCTCCCCCGTTGTGGGTGAAGGGCTTTTCCCGGGGAAACAGGTTGAGGAACCACTGGTCGAATCGAGAAGCCAGGTTGGAGTTCTTGTTCCAGTGCGCGGCCAAGCCGGTCTCATGGTGTTGCCAGTCGGCCGGGACGCCGACGGCGGAGTAATCATACTCGGGCCCCGGGACGGGATAGGCCGCGAACGCCCCCCAGTAGCCGACCAGGATCACCGCCAGGGCCGCCCAACGGACCCAGGGGCGGGCCAGGCCGATCAGGAAGAGCGGTAGGTATCCCAGGCCGATCTGGGTCAGCGTGTCCTCGAACGTGTAGTTGGTCTGATCCCGGCCCATCGAACGGAGGAAGATCCCCAGGGCGATCAAGATCAAGGCCCGCCAGGCCGCATGAAAAATCGACTTGCCCATCGAGTCTCCTCGACGGATCCGGCTGGCCAGCGAGAACGGCAAGGCCACGCCGACCAGGAATGTGAACGAGGGCTGGATCATGTCGTGGACCGAGCAACCGCGCCATGCCACGTGCGACTGGTGGAAGCTCAGGGCTTGCCAGACCGGGCTTTCCGGGAACGACTGGGCGACCTTGGAGAGGCGCAGGACCTCGGCCATCATCAGGAACATGACCGCCCCTCGGTAGGTATCGACCGAGGCGATCCGGGCGGGAAGGGTCGGTTCCGTCGAGGGACTGGGATCTTTACTCATGGAAGAATCCGGTGGCTCGCGCGGGGAAGGTTCCGAGATCGCGCTCATCATCCGACGACTCGGGCATCCGGGCAAGCCGGAAGGCCACTTTCCCCGGGAAACTGTTCGCCGGGAAATAGCCGGTTAACCGGAGGCTCTTCAGGGCGATCTTATCGAGAAGCGATGCCAGGTCGGGAAGGAGGACCGTCCCGTGCGATGGGTCGACGGGGCAAGTCGGTGGGCCTTGGGTTCGTCTTTCCCGGGCAAGGCATGGCGTCCTTGGGTTCGTTTTTCCCCGGCACTTTCCCGGGGAAACGGTCGACTCGTTGGGTTCGATTTTCCCAGGAGCATTCCCGGAGTGACCTGTTCCTGATTGGGTTCGTTTTTCCCGGTTGAGGCCCCCTGCCCTGGCCCGATTTCCCGGGGACTTTCCCGGGGAAACGGTCGGCCGGTTGGGTTCGTTTTTCCCGGAGGAGGTCCCCCTACCCCGTCCGGGTTCTTGGGGAAAGCCTCGACCCGTCGTCGAGTTTCCCGGGGAAAGTGCCGATTCCCATTCCAAACGATCTCCCTCGGCGGGCCTTCGACGGTTTCCCGGGGAAAGCGATGGGAGGGACCCCGCCA